>CAKRJK010000021.1 GCA_934351705.1 uncultured Lachnospiraceae bacterium | reverse complement strand
CTGTCAGCAGATTATATCCTTTAAACCACTCTGCCTCGTCTTCATCTTCTCCGAGTTCAAATGTCTTTGCCAGTTTTCCCTCTTCCAGATGTGCTTTGATTCTTTCTAATAATGCAAGTTCTTTTGCCAATGTCTTGTCCATGCGGGCACCTTTTGTTGTCTTGGCAATTCTGCGGTCCAGAATCTCAATATCGGAAAAGACAAGTTCCAGATTTATCGTCTCAATGTCACGAATGGGATCTACACTTCCGTCTACGTGTACCACATTGGTATCTTCAAAGCAGCGTACCACATGAACGATCGCATCTACTTCACGGATGTTTGCCAAAAACTGGTTTCCGAGTCCTTCTCCTTTGCTTGCTCCTTTTACCAGACCTGCAATGTCAACAAATTCGATGACCGCCGGTGTCACCTTTTTGGACTGATACAAATCACCCAGTTTTTTTAATCTTTCGTCCGGCACGGTTACGATTCCCACATTTGGATCGATGGTGCAAAACGGATAGTTTGCGGACTCTGCTCCCGCTTTTGTCAGCGAGTTAAATAAAGTACTTTTTCCTACGTTTGGTAATCCTACGATTCCTAGTTTCATTTTTATATTTTCTCCTCTTTTTAAAGTATTGATTTGTCTTAGCTTTTTCTTACTTAGTAGTATAAATGTAAGCCATTGTAATTCTGTTACTGTTCTTCTTAAAAACCTTAGTACGGCAATATATAGTGTAGCATATCGGAGCTGAAATGTACATGACATATCACTACTCCTGTATAACCCATTCACCCTTCTTATTTGACCCGATACGTTTAATAGCACCTTTTTCCACCATAGACTGCAATGATCTCTTTACAGTTGATTCAGAACAACCCAGACATTCTGCCATGCCACTACGCGTCAAAGTCGGCTGCTCTCTTAAAAGTTTGATAATCCGCAGTTCCCGCTCATCCAATTTTATTGGGTCTTTTATCGGTTCATTTATTGGGTCATCATGACCCAATAAAAATTTGTGACTTATATGCATTTCTCTATTGTACAACTCATTCTTTTCATTGAGCAACAGATTTCTTAAAAACTTTTCCAAAAATTCCGTTGTCTCATATATTCCATCTTTAATATTGTTATAATTCGCACGAACTAAAGCGTTTCTAAAATACCAAGAATTTTCTGCAAACAAATCATTTTCTGCATGAAATCCCAGCATTCTGAGATACTTAATAAAAAACACCGCCGTTGTTCTGGTATTTCCTTCACCAAAAACATGAATCTGCCATAGTCTTGAAATGAATACTGCCAAGTGATGAATAATTTCATCCATTGTCAATCCATTAAACTTAAAATCCCTTTCCTGGGAAAAATCATATTCTAATGTCTCCTGCAAATCTATAACTCCACCATAAGAAACTGTGTCTCCGTCAAGCACCCATTCTCTCTTGGAAATGTTATAATCACGTATTTTTCCTGCATGTGAATATATACCTATAAACAACTCCCGATGAATGGAAATGTATTGAGTCGGTGAAAAAACAAATGATTTGTCAGCGAGCAGTTTTGCAATTCTAGCAGAAACTTTATCTGCCTCTTCTGTTCTGGCTTCGTTTTCTAATCTGCCATCTTTACTCTCATAATAGCTATTAATAAGTTTCCCAGCCTCATCAACCGAGATTTCTCCATCAATGTTCTTTTTTGCTGTTTCATACAAATATGCAGATGGTTTTAAACCATCTACATCTTGTAATCCAATTGCAGCTGACCATGCATGTCCCAGTTCTTTTCTTGTTGGAGGAAGATTTTTGATATATTCATCAAATGGATCATGTTTCATATCTTTCATGTTATGCCTCCTCAGTCTCTCGACTCAATCAAAAGCAATTGCCCCGACCGCAGCCAAATCTTTGCACTGCTCATCTCAATCTCATTGCTGATTCCAATCGAATGACAATGGTCAAAGTCGTAATCCTTTAACGGATAACAAAATCCCTCTAATGTCACCCCCGTCACATTTCCCATAAAAGGAATCAGCGAAACATATTTGCCGTACTGCGTTTCTTTTTGCAGCACCGTGGGCTTATCAATAAGACGAATCCGATTCCTGGTATCTATAAGATACGCACAAACACCCTGCTCCTCCAATACAGACAACAGGTAAATATTGGCAATACTGTGATCCATGCGGCTGCCAAGTCCTCCTAAAATATGCACTTCCTCTGCCCCTTTTTCCAGAGCGGCTAAAACGGCAATCTCGGTATCTGTATTATCCTTATGGGAGGAAAATGTTCTCCACTCAATCTCTTTTTTCGTTTTAAAATATTCCAGCATTTCTTCGTCTGCGGAATCAAAATCTCCGACAATCAAATCCGGTGTCTTGTCTATTCCCTGCTTTGCACTGCGGTAAAAAAATCCCATTCCCGCATCTGCCACAATCACATAGGAAAATTGTCCCTCGCTGAGATATTTCCTTGCAAACACATCGTCCAGTGAACCGCCGGATACAATTAATACTTTGTTCATAGCCTTTATCCTACTGCATCTTTTTTAAAAAAGCACAGATATTCTCCTCTATATTTCCTTTAAAGACAGCACTTCCTGCCACGATGATATTGGCTCCCGCCTCCATAATCTCATCCACATTATTTAAGGTGACACCGCCGTCTACCTCTATATCCGTCTTGAGATGTTTTTCATCTATCATCTGTTTTAATGTACGAATCTTTTCTGTACAATACGGAATGTATGCTTGTCCGCCAAACCCCGGATTGACACTCATCAAAAGAACCATGTCTACTTTCGGCAGAATGTATTCCAATTCGGTCAGCGGAGTTGCCGGATTCAGTGCAACACCTGCCAACACACCTTTTTCTTTGATTGCCTCAATCGTACGGTCCAGATGTCTGCACGCCTCGGCATGAACGGTGATAATATCTGCTCCCGCCTCGACAAATTCGTCTATATAACGGATTGGCTCCTCAATCATCAGATGTACATCAAAAATGCGTTCCGTCAAAAGACGGATTGCTTTGATGACCGGAAACGCAAAGGATATGTTCGGAACAAATGCTCCGTCCATCACATCAATATGGACATAATCCGCTCCCGCCTCATCAATTCTCTGTATTTGTTCTCCCAGATTTGCAAAATCCGCTGATAAAATGGATGGTGATAAACATCTCATCTTCTTTCCTCCTAATATTTCTTTCTGTCTTTTAATTCTTCATAGAGCATACAATAATTCTCATATCGGATACGACTGATTTTTCCCTCTTCCAACGCCTCTTTGACCGCACAGTCCGGCTCATGGATGTGGCTGCACCCCTGAAACCGGCATCCCGGCTCTAATTTTCGAAACTCGGGATAGCAGTCACGCAGATTCTCTTTTTCCAGCCCCGGTATATTCAGAGAGCTGAACCCCGGCGTATCCATCAGATAAGTATTGCCCTCAATATGGATCAACTGCGAATGACGTGTCGTATGCTTTCCTCTCTCAATCTTCTCGCTCAAACCGCCCGTTTCCATCTGAACCCCGGACTGCAATACGTTGGTGAGCGAAGATTTTCCGACACCGGAAGGACCTGCTGTCGCAATGGTATGCCCCTTGATCTGCTCCCGCACTTTCTCAATCCCGATCTGCTTTTTTGCACTGAAAAAGCACAGCTCATAGCCGGAAGCTTCATAAACGGAACGCAGCTTCTCTACCTCTTCCTCCCCAACCAGATCGATCTTGTTGAAACAGACCGTGACCGGTATATTCTGATATTCCATGCCGATCAAAAAACGATCCAACAGATTAAAATTCGGCTGTGGTTTTGCCGCCGCAAAAATCACAAGTGCCTTGTCAATGTTGGAAACCGCCGGACGGATCAGTTCATTTTTACGCGGTAGAATCTCGTCTACGTTGCCTTTTTTTTCTGCCTCGTCCAAAATGCTGATCCTGACATTATCTCCGACTAACGGTTTGATTTTTTTGTTGCGAAATACGCCTTTTGCCTTACATTCATAAATTCCGGCTCCTACTACGTGAACGTAGTAGAACCCGGAAATTCCTTTTACTATCTTGCCTTGCATAATTGTCCTTATTGCTTTGAAAAACTTACAGACTGCGTCTGTGTCTGTGTTGTTCCGTCGTTTAAGATCCAAGTAATCTCAAGTGTTCCGCTGTCTTTCGTGATGTCTCCTTTTTCCACATGATAAGGGAAAGAAGAAATGCTGACATTGTTCCATGAATCAAGAACACTTCCCGAGGAATCTTTCAACACGATATTTGCTCCGGTGACCGCAGAGCTGTCGGACGGTGCGGTGATATTGCCGCTGAATTTGTAATATACCGTCTTTGGTCCGCTGCTGACTACCAGACTGATCGTTGTTCCTGCATCTACATATTTTCCGCTTGCAATACTCTGGCTGATAACATTTCCCGCCGATACGGTATCACTCGCTTCGGTGCTGACACTTGTCACACTGAGTCCTGCAGAAGAAAGAATGCTCTTTGCCTCGGACTCTGATTTGTTGACAACATTCGGTACAGAAACTGCTTTTTTGCCCTGTGATACTACGATGGTAACCGTCTCACCTTTCTTTGCCGAGCTTCCGCTCTCCGGTGACTGTGAAATAACCATGCCGCTTGCCACGGAATCACTGTTCTGGTAATCTCTGGAATACTTAAATCCCTTGTCGTTTAACTTATTGATTGCCGCTTCCTCATCCAGTCCTTTGACATCCGGCACTTCGATATCTCCGATACCGCTGCTGATCACAACGGTTACGGTTGTGCCTTTTTTGATCATGTCGCCCTTTTCGGCACTCTGGGAGATAATCTGACCTTCTTCGTATTTATCGGAAGATTCGGTCTTTCCTTTTTTGATCTTAAGACCGAGTTTGTCTAATGCTTTCTTTGCCTCGTCATAGGTCATGCCTCTGACATCTATCATTTCCACTTTGCCGCTCTCTGATTCTGTCTGTTTATCACTGTCTTTGTTTTTATCGGAAGAACCGAATTTAAACAATCCGAAGATACTGCCGACCAGATAGATCACAATTCCCACAATGATGACTGCTGCCACAATACCGGCAATGGTAACTGCCTTTTCCATCTTAGGATTCAGATCGCCTTCTTCTTCCTCTTCCTCCTCGTTCTCTTCTTCGTCTTCGGAAACCTCCGGCTCGGTGATGATATTTGCCTCCTGCTTGATTCGCTCAATATCACCTTCCTCGAATTTTCTGGTCTTTCCGTCCGTGTCCGGATTGACGATCGTAACGAAATCTTCATCCGGATTGATCAGAGATTTCTTTAAGTCTACCAGAAGATCTTCCATGTTTTCATATCGTCTGTCGGCATTCTTCTGGGTACATTTCAAAATAATTTTTTCTAAGCTGATTGGAAGATCCGGTGCATAGGCACTCGGAGATACCATTTCCTCCTGCAAGTGCTGGATTGCAACCGCCACGGTTGTCTCTCCGTCAAACGGAACACGTCCCGTTACCATCTCGTACATAACGATTCCCAGCGAATAAATATCACTCTTGGCATCGACAAATCCATTTCTTGCCTGCTCCGGTGAGGAGTAATGAACAGAACCCATCACATCGGAATTGATCGTATTGGCAGACGCTGCTCTTGCAATTCCGAAATCGGTTACTTTTACTTTTCCCTCTGTGGAAATAATAATATTCTGCGGTTTTATATCTCTGTGGATAATATTTTTATTGTGGGCTGCCTCAATTCCTCTTCCCACCTGGATTGCAATACTGATTGCCTCTTTGAATGAGAGCTGTCCCTTTTTCTCTATGTAGGTTTTTAACGTAATTCCCTCTACATACTCCATGATAATGTAGTAAATGCCGTCCTGGCTTCCTACGTCATAGATATTTACAATATTCGGATGTTCCAATCCTGCCGCTGACTGTGCCTCTGTACGGAACTTTGTCACAAAATTGACATCCTCCGAAAATTCCTGCTTTAATACTTTAATTGCCACAAAGCGACCGAGTGTATGGTCTTTTGCCTTGTATACATCAGACATACCGCCTGCTCCGATTTTACCGACTATCTCATAGCGGTCATCTATCAACATTCCTTCTGTCAACATTCTATTCACCTCATTTAAAACGGTTCAATGACAATGACTGTAATATTGTCACGTCCACCATTGTTATTCGCTGCTTCCACTAACTTTTCTACTCTCTCCGCCACATCACGCTGGCTATGGACAATGGTTCGGATGTCCTCATCCTCTACCATATTAGTCAAACCGTCTGAACACATCAATATGTAATCCTGTGGAAATAATTCCACTTCAAAGAAATCTACGTCTATGTTCTCGGTTGCTCCTACTGCTCTTGTAATGATATTTTTGTCCGGGTGATCTTTGGCTGCATCTTTGGCAAGCTCGCCCATGCGAACCATCTCCTCCACCAGAGAATGATCCCTCGTAATCTGTACGATTTCTTTTCCAATCACGTACATTCTGCTGTCACCGACATTCGCCACAACAGCTTTTCCATTTATAACTGTCACTACAACAACGGTAGTTCCCATTCCTGACATGGATGCGTCCTCATGAGATTTCTCAATCAGCTTCGCATTCGCAGTCTGAATTGCTTCCCGGATCAGACATATCGGCTCGGTCTCTTTGCTGGCACGAATGGATTCCACAATCGTATCCACCGTATAGCGCGATGCAAACTCGCCTGCCTTATGTCCTCCCATGCCATCCGCTACAATAAAAAGGTTCGGAAGATTTCCGACAGCATTCTCCGATGTGTACATATAATCCTGATTCATTTCTCTGTTCTTTCCAATATCCGATATTGAAAATGTCTTCAATCTTTCCACCTACCTCTCCATGTATCTCTTGCGTAATTGTCCACAGGCACCGTCAATATCTCTGCCCATTTCCCTTCTAATAGTAACATTTATTCCGTTTTTTTCAAGTTTATTTTTGAAATTTGAAATAACCTCTTGCTTTGACTGCACGTAATCCCGCTCTTTTACGGGGTTTACGGGAATTAAATTCACATGACAATTCATTCCTTTTATCAAAGAACTCAACTCTGCCGCATCTTCGTCTGTGTCATTGACACCTCCCACCAGACTGTACTCAAAAGTAATTCTACGTCCGGTTTTCTCAAAATAGTATCGGCAGGCGTCTAAAATTTCTGAAATGTCGTATTTATTTGCAATCGGCATCAGCTTCTTCCGCTTTTCCTGATTGGACGCATGCAGGGATAATGCCAACGTCATCTGAAATTGTTTCTCTGCAAGCTGACGCATTTTCGGTACGATCCCACAGGTGGAAACCGTAAGATTTCTCTGGCTGATATGCAGTCCGTTCTCATCTGTGAGCAGTTCAATGAATTTCAGGAGATTCTCATAGTTATCAAGCGGCTCTCCGCTTCCCATAACAACAACATTGGAAATCCGCTCCCCTATATCCTGTCCTATCCGGTAAATCTGTTCCAACATCTCACCCGCGGTCAGTCCGCGAACCAGACCATCTAATGTCGATGCACAGAAACGGCATCCCATCCGGCATCCGACCTGTGACGAGATACACACGGAATTTCCGTGTTTGTATTTCATCAAAACACTCTCAATCACATTGCCGTCCTGCAAGCGAAAGAGATATTTTCTGGTTCCGTCCAGTTTTGAAATCTGGACTTCCACCTTTTCTAACACGGTAATCTCGGCACATTCCTCCAGCTTTTCCTGAAGTTTTTTAGACAGATTTGTCATCTCACTAAAACTTGTGACCTGCTTTTCGTGAAGCCACTCGTAAATCTGTTTTGCCCGGAATTTCTTTTCCCCAATTGCAAGCATAAATTCCTGCATTTCTTGTAAATTCAAAGATTTAATATCTGTTTTCTCATTCATAATTGTTTACATCTTTCTCAACCTTGCAATGAAAAATCCGTCCCTTCCCGATTCATCGGGAAAAATCTGTTCCATTGTCTCCAGTCTGAGATCCGGCTTCTGTTCCAAAAGCCATTTGACATTTTCCTCGTTTTCTTCTCTGTGAACGGTACATGTGCTGTAAATTAATTTTCCGCCCGATTTCAAATACTCCGGTACTACCGCTAAAATCTCTCTTTGCAATTTGACCAGATCTTTTTCTTTCTCCGGCGTCATCTTGTACTTGATGTCTTTTTTTCTTCCGATCACGCCAAGACCGGAACACGGCAGATCCGCAATAACAATATCCGCCCGGTTTTTTAAATGCTCATCAAAAACTCTGGCATCCGCACACTCTGCCCGCATATTTGTCACACGGCATCTTCCGATATTTTCATTGATCTTCTGCACCTTATAAGGCGTTAGGTCTCTCGCAATGACCTCGCCTGTTCCCTCTAACAGCTGCGCTATGTGAATGCTTTTTCCTCCCGGTGCCGCGCAGACGTCCAAAACCACATCGCCTTTTTTCGGCTGTGCCGTATCGGCAACCATCATAGAGCTGATATTCTGCACATAGAAATCACCGTCCCGGAAACTCTGCAAGCGATTGAGGTAATCGTAGTCTGACAGATATAACGCATACGGAAGTTCTTTGCTCTCTGTCACCTCAACGCCCTCTGCTTTTAATTTGTCCGATAATTCCTGCTTTGTGGTCCGGTTGAGATTGACTCTCACCGACAACGGTCTTTCTTTTAAAAGCGACTCTGCCATCTGCTTTGTCTTTTCTGCTCCGTACTCTGCCTCCCACTGTTCTACAAGCCAGAGCGGAATGGAATAGCGAACGGAAATCGCCTCATTTGGCTGCTTTTTCTCATCGGGATATGCAATGTTTTCCTTATTTCTTGCAATATTCCGAAGCACTCCGTTTACAAAGCCCTTTAAATTGCGAAATCCCCGTTTTCCTGCCAGATTGACCGCCTCATTGCAGGCTGCCGAATCGGGAACTCCGTCCAGAAAGCAGATCTGATATACGGCACTTCTTAATATACAGCGTATGACCGGTTTCATCTTGTTGACCTTTGTATTGGAAAAACTGTTGATGATATAGTCAATCTGTATCATCCTCTCTAAAGTTCCCTCTGCCACCTTTGTGATAAAGGCTCTCTCCTGCTTTTCCAGATACTGATATTTTTCCAGCGTGTCCGAAAGCACAATATGACTGTACTCACCGTCTCTTGTCACTGCAAGCAGGACATCCAAAACGAGTTCTCTTGTATTGACTGTGCTCATCTTCTAGTCTCTTCTTCCAAACAAAAGTACTAATCTTAAAAGCTGCAGGATTGCTGCTGCCGCACTTGCCACATAAGTCAATGCCGCCGCACTGAGTACTTTTCTTGTCTTTCTTAATTCATCATCCTGAAGCATTCCGGTATTTCCCAAAATCTGTACCGCCCGATTGGACGCATTAAACTCTACCGGCAAAGTCACAAGCTGGAATAACACCGCAAGTGAGAAAAACAGGATTCCAAGCTGAATCAACAAACTTCCCGTGTGGCTGTTGAAAAACAATCCGATGATGATTAACGGCCATGCCGCCCAGGAACCGAAGTTTGCAACCGGAACCAATGCTCCGCGGAAACGAAGCGGAAAATAATCCTGCTGATGCTGGATTGCGTGTCCGCACTCATGTGCAGCCACACCGATCGCAGCGACTGAGGTACTTCCGTAAACACTGTCGGACAAATTCAATTCCTTTCTCTTTGGATCGTAATGGTCTGTCAGATCTCCCGAGATATGTCCGACCGATACATCATAGATTCCCGCATCATGCAGGATTCTTTCTGCCGCCTCTGCTCCTGTCAATCCTGACAGACTGCGGACTTTTGCATATTTGTTATACGTTGTTCTTACTCTTGCCGAAGCGATCAGACAAAGGATTGCTCCGATTACGACTAAAATATAAGTGTAGTCATACCAATAATACATAATTCATTTCCTCCTTGATAATATCCTCGTTTATTTACCGAGAACTTCTCCCTTTTCTATCTTGACGCCACACAAAAAGGCTTCCGTGCTCATGCGTTTTTTTCCTTCCATCTGAAGTTCTGTCGGTATTAAGATACCGTCACCCGTCTGGATTTGAAAGCTGTGTTTATCGACTCCGATAATCATTCCCGCCTGACCCGGATCACCGCCTTCTTCGACGTTCGCTTTCCATATTTTTAGCGTTTTTCCGTGATAAAATGTATAGGTGCTCGGCCACGGATTTAATCCTCGTATGATACATTCCAATTTTTTTGCAGGCTGTGTAAAATCCAACTCACCGAACTGTTTTTTGATCATGCCGACCTGGGTGGCTTCTTCATGGTTTTGCGGCGTAAACTCTGCCGTACCGTCCTCCAATGCCTGAAGTGTTTTGACTGCGAGTTCTGCACCAACCTCAGAAAGACGGTCAAAAAGGCTTCCGCCTGTCTCATCTTTCGCAAGAACCACTTCCTCTTTTAAGATCATATCTCCGGTATCCAAACCCTCGTCCATACGCATCGTTGTGACACCGCTCACTTTCTCACCGTTAATAACTGCCCACTGGATCGGTGCCGCTCCCCTGTATTTTGGTAGCAGGGAGGCATGGACATTCACACATCCGTATTTCGGCATTTCCAAAATTGCTTTTGGAAGTATCTGCCCAAAAGCAACCACGACGATGCAGTCCGCCTGATATTTTCTCAAATGCTCCACGCATTCCGCCTCACGGATCCGTCTTGGCTGATACACCTCGATTCCTCG
>CAKRJK010000020.1 GCA_934351705.1 uncultured Lachnospiraceae bacterium | reverse complement strand
GTCCATTGCCTTATAGGTCACGGTACAGCTTCCAATCTGTCCTAAATGCAAGAAATCCTCCTTATCAAAATCCACCACAACCAGCTCTGTTCCACGCTCCAGTTCGCCGTCCTCACGGTCAGTTGCCTTTGCACGTTCCAAAAGCTGTTCTTCCGTCATGTTTTCTGCTGTTTTTTTCCCGATGTACCAGTCCTTTGCCTCAATCTCCGGTGCAATATCCCAGAACGCATACAGGGTGATGACTGCCCCGTCTTTGGATTCCTTTCCTGCTTTCTTTATGATTTTTTTCACTTCCAGTTCTTCCTCATTTGCATAGTCCGCTTTTAAGGCATCCTTATCGTGCATCCATCCTATATAGGTACAAGGAATGGTGGTGTTCTCATAAAGGTTCTTTGGCAACTTTAACGTATCGGTGTAATGTACCGTGAGATTCTCCATAGAACCGATGTCTGCTCCGTTTCCGTCAAAGACAAGGGTATATTCATTCTCTTTCCATTGTGCGTGTAAAGTGCTTGTCCCGGACAGTTTATAGGAATCTCCTCCTGTACCGGCATAGGTGCCATCCTCTTTATACCATCCAAGAAATGTATATCCCTCACGCTCCGGTGTCGGCAATTTCACCGTTGGATCTTCCCACCGGGCTGTCAGCGTGACAGTACCACCATGTGTATAAGTTAAATTGCGAAATGCCCGTTTCGGAATATAAAGGTCATTGATGTCCAGATTTTCTAATCCGTGTCCGGAACGGATAGAACGCCCTTCTGCTGCTCCAAACAAACCGTAATGGTTCCATAACGCCTGTTTGTCATATCCGTAACCCCTCATTAAGTCAGGATGTATATTGGCATAATAAGCAGCATTGAATGTTGTAGTGGACTGGCAGCCGTAACAATCATACAAAAGACCGTTGCTCGTATTTAAGACCGTGTTATCATCCCAGCCGAGGAATGCTGAATAACCGTGGTCATAACTGTCGCCCGTATTTTTTGAAGTGCAGCGTCCTCCTGCCGCATCATAATTCACCCTGTTGTACCTGTTCGCAAACGTGTTGGCATTCAAAAAAGTATAATAAGTATCATAAGTGTATTGGTTCTGATTCAAACCCGTTAAATAACTGCTGTTTATGTAGGTCGCTCCATTTAAGTCATAGTTGACCTTGTAGGTGTTTGGTTTTAGTCCATAGACATCCACATCATGGGTAAGTGGACGCGGATGGAACTCATTGATTCCAATATCCCCTCTGGTGCAGCCCAGCCACTTATGCATAGAACCAACATAGATCCAGTTCTCACATTTTTCACAGTAAGAAAACATATGATAAAAATACGAATAACCTGCATACCCGTCAGGACACCAATATGGTGCAGCCGTTACAAAATCACAGTCTATACCCTCTACACTAAATTTTAATACCTGATGGGAGATTTCTTCATTTCCGATTCCATAGTTGCTAAAACTCGGATCCCATTTCCACGAAATATTTAAAGGATGGCTGGTGGGATTATGAACATATCTATTTCTCCAAATATAATCGTCACTCGGTGCCAGACCTTCTCCACTACAAGCCACAAGGGCACATCCGGCAGGACTGTGATAACAGCTTTCCGTTCCGACCTTTTCCACGTGGTATCCGGTTTTACTCATGTTCGTATTATAACTGGTCATGGAAGATACCGTATCCTGCCATATTGCCACACATTTTTTTATTCCGCCGCTATCTGTCACATAACAGTATGCATTATAAATTCCATAACTTAAATTGTTATGGTTTATGAGCGGAATAGAACATATATATCCACCCCAGTTTGCGTCATACCACATATCATACCAGCACAGATCATCCTGTCCATTTACTTCTGTCCATACCGCCAGTTGTACTTGGGTAATGTTATTAGAACCCGCCTGTATGCCACTTGCAAAACCTGTCATATTGCAACCGTTTCCGGCTCCTATAATGGAACATCCGCCGGAGATAGCTCCCTTTATTTCAAAAGAATCTCCTGTCACATAAGTACTTCCACTATAAGCGAGTACCATATATCCCCCTTCCTGTGCATGGTTTGCAACAGGAAAAGTATAAATCCATACCCCATCACTACGTTTTGTCATAGCATACCAGCATAGATCATCCTGTCCATTTACAGATTCACACCATACAGCGATCCGCATATCTCCATATGCCGAATAATTGCGAAGTTCCACTCCTACATACCCATTTCCGTATTGATAAAAAGTAAAGTCTGATGCGGCGGTCTGCAATCTTTGTTCTCCGTCCCCCTCTGTTACCGTATCCTCTGTATCCTCTTTCTTCTCCACCGCTTTTTTATCTGCTTCTAAGTCACTGACAAGATTTTCCTTTGTCAGATACCCGTATCCGTAATAAACATCTCCTCCCTCTTCGCCAAGATCCGTTGCAGATGCCCTTAAACATTCCTCCACATCCGCATTTACATTTTCGGACAAGATCCATGCGGCATAGGAAGTGACATAGGCAGCCGAAACAGACGTACCCGTATAGGTCACATCATCGGTTGTATCTTCGGTTCCGTTATCTTTTTTTACGATTCCGACCGCAGAGAAATCCACCTGCTCTCCATAGTTGGAGTATTCTTTTGCAAAGACCGGTGTTTCATCCGTTGCCGATACTGTGATGGCATCCTCTATGTTTCCCGGCAGAAACCCTGCTGTATCCTGTGCCTCGTTTCCTGCCGCAACAACAACCGGGATTCCTGCCTCTTTTGCTTTTTTAATGGCAGATTCCAGCATTGGGGAAGTACCCGCCCCACTCACGGACAGATTGATGACATCCACTTTGTTGTCTATCGCCTCTAAGATGGCAAGATAAGTTGTAGATACCGTTCCTTTTCCGTTTTCATCAAATGCCTGTATCGGAAGTATCTTGACATTCTCCGGTGTCTGTGACGCAATAATTTCCGCCATCAAAGTTCCGTGACCGTGTACATCCTCCGTTTTGCCATTCTCTTTGACTCTTCCCTTTAAAAGTTCTGAGGAAGTATCCACTCCGGTATCAATCAG
The DNA here is from genome assembly GCA_934351705.1 of uncultured Lachnospiraceae bacterium. Classification (GTDB taxonomy): domain Bacteria; phylum Bacillota; class Clostridia; order Lachnospirales; family Lachnospiraceae; genus Maccoyibacter. The sequence continues at coordinate 8,072 of CAKRJK010000020.1, read as the reverse complement.
TGCTACCACGATCTCCTGTTTCTTTTTCTTTGTCTGTTCTGCGGTTTTGCTTTCTTCTTCTAAGGTGGTATTGGTACTCTGTACCGCTTCACCGTCTGTCTCTTCTTCCTCTGGTGCAAGAAGAACCTCGTCATACTCAACTGTATAACCGTTTTCTGTAAATGCCTGATATGCCGCTTCACAGACTTCCACATCTGCATAGCTTAAAATATGCAGATTTCCATAACCACGGATAAATTCTGTTGCCCCGTAGCACTCGGTAAGGTCACTCTCGCTTACTACGATTAACCGGGAATGTTTTGCAACCTCTGTTTCTACCTCTTCTGCCATTGCCTGTGGTGTAGCGGCTTCTTTTAAGCGTACCGCCCCCGGAATAACAACCTCCGGCTCTGTATTGTCCGTTGCAGCAGGTTCGCCCACATGGTCTTTTGTTTCTTGACTTACAGTTTCTCTTTGCTTTTCCTGTAACGGATTATTTGTCATCCCTTCGGGTGTCTTGTCCGATTGTGAAATTTCCTGCACGACTTCCTGTGCATTTTTGCTTGAATCCTCGCTTGCATACACACTCTGCGGAACACTTCCAAAACACAGGATACCAGCCAAAGAAAGTGCCAATCCCCGCCTAAACCGATTTCTTCTTTTCTTCATACAACTCCCCCTTATAACTCGTCCGACTCTGTCCGTTCCGCTTCTATTGATTTCCATCTTGTTTTTCTATCTTTTATCATGTGAACCATCTGCCATGCAAGATAGTTACTTTCACCAATAAAAATTAGCAGCGCAGCGACATACAACAGAGAATAACCGGTATAATCCCATAACAAAAGTTTATATATCTGCAAAATCATATGTCTGCACACCAAAAGAAAAAATAACACAAACAAACCATAAAACAATATCTCTTTCCACTTATGTTTACCGCATATGCTTTTCGTTTCAATCAAATCTTTTTTATTCATAACCATTTCCCTCTCTTTTTCTAAAGTGTCTCAAAAACTGCTATATAAGTCTTATTTCCTGTTATCTTTTCCGGAAACACTGCTTTTTCTCCCGTATCCGCATCAAGCCAGTACCGAAATAATGCTCCCTCCGTGGTATCCGTTGGTGCTTTCGGCAGATAAAAGTCTGTTCCTGCCTCCACTTCAAGCTGTTTATACAGCCTGTCCGGCAAATTGTAGGTCACCGTATAGCGTTGCTTTTCTGCCCTTTGGTCTAAGATTGCGGTACTGGTGCATTCCAGTGTCCCGATTTTTCCGTTCGGGTGCGTAAATTTCTCCGTTACATGGACAGAGAGCAGACCTTTTTCATAGTCTACTCCTGCAATATCTACCTGGACAGAAAGATTCTTATCAGAATCCTTATCACTTCCCGCCTGTATCTGTTCTAACAAAGCTTCGCAAAAATCTGCAACAAACTCCTCATTATTTTCAATATTGTATTTCTTTTTTGTCAAAAGATTTTCCATGACTTCATCCACTGCCGCAGACAATGCGTTATCTGCTTCATTTTCTCTTGTGGAACGCCCTTCTACGGTCATAACCGCCACAATCACAAGCACCACGATAAAACTGCACATAACTCCGAAAATCACCTGTTTCATAAACTACTGCCTCCTTTTCACATATCCTGTACTTTTACCGTCACCCATCCGTCTGCCATGTCTCCGCCTTTATCATCTGCTAAAATCCTCACACGATAAGTTCCTTTCATCGGAAAACACAAAGTTTCTTTCTCTGCATGGCAGACGGTTTCTGTTACATCTTCTCCGGTCGTATTTCTTATACACTTTACTTCTAATAAAATTTCTTCCTCTGTCTTTGCAAAAACCTCGTCATATGTATACTCTGTCTTTGCAAAGACAATATTTCCGGCTATGTCAGGGATCGGTCGTGACTTGATTTCTTTTGTTTTTTCTGTGGAGGCCGATACCCGTATCTGCTCTGAAAGTTCCCCTGCTCCTTCTCCCAATGAACTGTACAATCCGATATTGCCTTTTGGGGTTACCACTCCGAAAAAAAGTAATTCCAACACCGCTATCGCCGAGAGAAATACCATCAACGCAGCACCGTAATTTTTCACAAATTCTTTCATTCCCAAACTCCTCTTTTCCTTCTATGCCAGCAGACCACTCATAAAATTACACATCACATCTGCCATCCCATGAACGCCTCCCTGCAAAAGACTGCCTGCCATTACACCGATTACCAGAATTGCAATGACTACATTTCCGTATTGCTCCATAAATTCTTCCATAAAAGCTCCCTCCCTTAAAATGCACTGATCTGTGTCACCACTTCCGAAAACATTCCCAAAAAGGAAATTCCCACGATCAGATAAAAACTTGCCATTCCATACTGTTCCATAAAAGTTTTCATAGTTCTCCTCCTCTGCTAACGAATATCCGCACAAATATACTGTTCTTTATTCAATCCGATAATTGGTATGGCATACCGATATGTTAAATCCAATATGCCATACGCCTGTTTTTTACTGCCTTCTGTCTGAAAAGTTTCGATTTTCAGTTCATAGCCCAAGGCTTTTGCATCTTCTTTACACGCCTTAATCACTTCGCTTGCATAATTGCTGTTTTCAATTTTTGCGACACAATCTGCCGCAAAAGAGTCTGCGTTTCTTGCCTCGACGGAGGCACTGATCAGTCCTACCCCAAGATATACGATAACCAGGGAAAAAAATAATCCCGTAAATGCTTTTACAATCGTTTCCATAGTTCCCCTTTCCTCACATATATGTTCCCATTCCCTGTAACGAATAAAAGAAAAAAACTGCCATATCCAAAAGCAATTTTGCTCCTCCTGCCAATGCCGGAAGCCCGAACAACAGATACATGGATGCCATCGATTCTTCGTCCGCCTTTTTCTCTGCATCGTCCAACATGGCATTGTTTCTTCTCAACATATCCATAATCTGACTGTCACTGCTCCCGCCTGTGCCTGCCGAAATCGAATAAAGCATTTTCATTGCCGATTGGATTCCTCTGATTTCAAATTCCTGCATAAATTCCAGATACGGTGTAATTGAGGTCGGATCTTCTTTTAATTTGTCATACATGATTTCCAACTCCGGCTTTAGAACCTCCGGTGCATTGTCAAACGAACGGTATAACGACACCTGAACACTGTCTGATTGCAGCAAAAGCGACATTTCCATTAACCATTCCGGAAAACTCTGTTCCACATCCCGTATTAATTTCTTTCTCGCAAGAGCATAATCTAATTTGTGCTGAAAAAGCATAATTGGGGTTAAAACAAAAAAGATGAGGGAAATCCACCTGATTTTCATAAGATAAAAAAGAAGTCCCACCAGAAATGCAAGTACTGCATAGAGCAACGATTTGATGACCTGTTTTTTCCTGTCATAATTTTTTACTTTATAATATCGCCGAACACTTTCTTTTTCGGAAACCGAATTTCTGCAAAGCCAGTCCTCGGATAGTTTTTTATCCGCTTTCAGATAAACGCCAAAGTCAAAAAAACACATCGCCAGCGTTGCTAATTGTACTGCCGGATTTTGTGAAATATCCATATCTGCCGGCAACATACGAATAAAGATCATACACAATAAGATACTCATGCCTATGGATGCCGCAACCAAATTTCTCTTCTTTCTCCGCTCATGCTGCAAATGCGTCTGACGCTGTTCCCACATAGAGCGGTCTGCTAACAGCAGCTCTATCGTATTGTCAAAATCTCCACCCAGATTTTCGACTTTAAGCAAAAATCGATGAATCATTTTTAACTTTACGCAGGAATACTGTTCTTCTATCAGCTCCAACGCTTCCTGTTCCACATCTTCTTCACTTTGATATGTCTCTAAAATGTGCTTTTTTGCCCGTTCAATCAGATCATAAACAGGACTGTTTTGAAATTGGATCTGTATATCTTCCAGCGAAGTTAATATTTTCTTTGTCTTGCGAAAAGAATAAAGTAACTGCTCCATATAAACATTAATATCAAAAAAACGTGCCTGTTCTGATTTTATTTTTCTTGCGTTTGCTATGATTTTCGGCAAAAAGAAAAATCCACCGAATATAAGAATCAAAAGAAACACAGGCTTTAGCCGAAACAATATTCCAAACGCAATCCCGGCAAATGTGTATCCCATATATATTCCGATTATTTTTTTCAAAATCTCCCCTCCGTTTCGCGTTCTACCTCTTCGTTTTCAAAGATTTTTGTAATTCCCGCTTTCTTGAATTTTAATGTGAGTTCACACGGAATGTGTTCTTTTGTTACTTTCCCGTTATCGCATAATAAAAGATGCTTCTTTTGTTCTGCTTCCTGATAGAAAAAACAAATCTGATCTATAAAACGCTTTTCTTTTCCGTATTCATCTATCCGAATGCTGATTAGTACCGCAATATCCAAAAACGAATAAATGTCCGTCTCCATCCGGTCTTTTCCGATATGCTCGGATGCCATATTCACCAGACGGCTTGGTACTTTCCTGGCATCGTCCGTGTGAAGCGTCGTAATCCCGTTTACCCCTGTGGTAAGCTGCTGTAAGTATGAGACTACCTCCTCACCTCGCACTTCTGACACCATCAGCCACTTCGGATTTTGCCTTAAAGACGTTATGATTGCATCCCGGTAACTAAAAATTTCCGACACCTGCATTTCCACGCAATCTGCCAACGGTTTAATCTTGTGATAATGCCATTCCAGGTTATCTTCAATCGTGATTACTCTCTCCTGATTTGGAATGGATTGACTGATAAATTTTGCAAATTCTGTTTTCCCGACTCCCGGCTCTCCGCAGATTACCATGTTCATATGTGCTTTTACGGCATTTCTTAAAAATGCAAGTCCTTCCTTGCTTATGTAGCCGCCTTGAATTGCTTCTTTTGTTTTGATTCTTGTCATGGGAAGTGTTTTTCGAATGCAGATGCTTCTTCCGGTGACCGCCACAGATTCATGCACGATTGAAATGCGAAGTCGCTCTGTTTCGGCCTCTAAGACCGGATTCTGCTTATTGAATTCTTTAGATACGCTGTTTGCGATTCTTTGCGTAAGCTGCCTGATAAAATGCGGACTGACAGAAATACCTCTGACCTTTTCCCTGTGATTCTGATAATCGCGTATCCAGAGTTCACTGCCGTTGTAATCAATGTCTGTGATACAGTCATCATCAATATACTTCCACAGCACGCCGAAAAATTCGGGAGATACTTCAATGAGCCCTCTGTATTTTTCCATTGGCATTACTGTCCTCCCGTCATTCCCGCTTTTGATGTGGCATTCTGATAAAAATCAGAAATCAGACCTTGAAATGCACTGCTTGTCGCATCCGACTTGATTACCGCCGTAATAACAATGATCAACGCAATAATCGCAATGACCGTAATGACAGCTCCGCCGTATTGTTTCATAAATTCTTCCATAGAATTTCCTCCTCTTTTTTCAGTTTTTACCTTACATTGGGGGATTTTCTTGATTTTTTTAGAAAATTGCTTGATAGTTCTTTTGGGATAAATCAATTTATAAGAATTATAAATTGGATAATTTGAAATTATAAACGCTTCTGTGTGTTCTGTCAATAGCTAATTTGACAGAACACACCGTAATTTTATCTATTTTCATTTTTTGTTGTGTTATGGTTCTTTTTTGAAGCTACGCAAATAGCAACTGCAGCAAGAATAAGCGGCAGTCCGCTGATAATGCCAACCATTAAAGGTCCGAGCAGCAGCCTGTCTGCATAAGCAGCATTCAGGAAAAGAACCGGAACGCCTGCAAAAGCGTTGATTGCACCGTGACAAAGCGCCGGTACCCAGACGCACGCTGTCTTTTCATAAAGAAAATCAAACAGGATTCCCATTGCAACGGTAATGATGCAAAAGAGCAATGGTCCGGTGATCGGTGCACCCCAATAAGTCGTACCGTATTCGTAACCTGCAAGAAGCATAATCGGCCAGTGCCAAGTACCCCAGATTACGCCACCGATGATACGCCCTTTCATCACGCCGAAACGCATTTTCAGTTCCGGATACATGGTACCCCGCCAGCCGGCTTCCTCTCCAATCGCAAGGAGCATATTAAGAAAAGGAGCGTAGGTTACTGCCGAAACCGTGCTGATCACTGCATAGAGCTTCAACGATAATCCGCTCTCCTCAAGTTGCCGGACACCGTCCGCACCTAAAGACATATAGGCATACGAAAAAGAGGTATCCCATGCGTCCGGTGTGATCAGAAAGTATATTGCTGCACCCAGCGTTCCCAAAATGACAGGCAGAAGCCATGCCACCAGCACCCAGCCAAAATTTCTCTTGATATATGGTTTCCATCCCAACTGCCGCAGACCCGGTCTTGAAATTGCAGCCGCAAGCAGTGGTGCAAACATAGACAGGGACAAAAATGCGGAATACATGATACTGTATCCCCGTCGGAATGACAACCCCGCCGCAATATGCAAGATCCATGCAATTCCAAAAGCCCAAATTAAATATTTTGATAGTTTTCTTATAATGTTTCCTCCGGTGCAGAGATCAAAGTGATCTGCCTTGTCTTACTGTTTTCACTCACTTCAGTGTCCATATACTTCAATGCAAGCTGATTGAGTTCCGAAAGAAAACTCATAAATTCGTCATCCGTTAAGGTTAGCGTGCATGTGGTCAGCATCAGCATATCCTTTTTCGGATCTGCATGACCGCTGGAAAAATATTTTGCAAACGATGCACAAAGACTAAGCAGCGACATTTGAACAGCCGAGCCGTCCGGGTCATCAATCTCCAACGCACTTTTGTTCAGTTGATAAACGCCTTCTACCGTTCCACGGATTCTGTTTTCGCCAACAACGGTAAGCATGGAATGCTCCGTAAGAATTTTCATATGGCGGTACAGACTTGCACTTGGAACATCCGGCAATGCCTTTCGTATTTCTTTGACCGTACCTGTTTCGTGAACAAGAAAATATTGAAAAATCCTCTGCCGAACCGGGTTCATTACAATTTCTGCCATTTCCATATTCCTTATCACTCCTCAAATTATTCTATGTTTATATTATATTCTCATATTTGAGAATGTCAAGAATTGATTTTGTTTTCAAGCCGGAAAACAGTCCTAACCTGTACAAATTGGCATATTTTAAGGGAGACACCAACCCGGTGTCTCCCTCTAAAATTCGTTGGGGATGATTCCCTCTTTGATCAATCTAATCTTTTTTCAAATCTGCAATGAACATCGCATCTCCAAAACTAAAGAAACGATATTTTTGCTCGACTGCCTCCTGATATGCCGCCAGAATATGCTCTCTGCCCGCAAGCGCACTGACCAGCATCAAAAGTGTGGATTCCGGCAAATGAAAATTGGTGATCAGCGCATCCAGCACTTTAAACCGATACCCCGGATAGATAAAGATGTCCGTCCATCCGCTCTTTGCCTGAATACTTCCGTCCTCCTCCGCCGCCGACTCAATCGTGCGACAGCTTGTCGTGCCGACACAGATGATTCTGCCGCCGTTTTCCCTCGTCCGGTTGATGGTTTCCGCCGCTTTTTCATCAATCATGTAAAACTCTGAGTGCATATGATGTTCTAAGACATTTTCTACTTTTACCGGTCGAAAGGTACCCAGTCCGACATGTAACGTAACCTCTGCAATCTGTACACCCATATTGCGGATTTCTTCCAGTAATTCCGGCGTAAAATGAAGTCCCGCAGTCGGTGCCGCAGCAGAGCCGTCATACTTAGCGTAAACGGTCTGATAGCGGTTTTTATCCTTTAACTGATGTGTAATATAAGGCGGTAACGGCATCTGACCGAGTTGGTCTAAAATCTCTTCAAAAATGCCTTCATAAGAAAATCGAATCAGCCGGTTGCCCTCCTCGACCACATCAATAACCTCTCCGACCAGCAGTCCGTCACCGAAAATAATCTTCGTTCCCGGCTTCGCTTTTTTGCCCGGTTTTACAAGTGTTTCCCATACATCGTTTTCCCTGCGTTTTAACAGAAGAATCTCAATGTGAGCCTCTGTACCTTCTTTGACTCCGTAGAGTCTTGCGGGAATGACCTTTGTGTTGTTTAACACAAGGCAGTCACCCTCCCGCAGGTACTCTGTAATAT
>CAKRJK010000019.1 GCA_934351705.1 uncultured Lachnospiraceae bacterium | reverse complement strand
CATCAGCTTCAATCTCAACTTCTACACCATTGTGCGGGTTAAATGCCATAATCCCCATAATGCTTTTTGCATTAATTTTGCAGTTATTACTCTCTAATATAATCTCGCTGTCAAACCGGCATGCTACCTGTACCAGTTCCGCTATTGGATTATCATGTCCTTTTTCTACATCAGAAACAACAATTTCTTTTTGGCTCATAATTACACTTCCTTTATAATCTCCCTTAACTACGAATTACCTGTTAATATTTTGTTTATACATTTATGTAATATAGCTTATTCGGAAGGCTTTTGCAATACATTTTTTGCAATTCTGGCAATTTCCAACAAGGTTTGTCATAAATCGACGAATTTTTATGCAATTTTTCGCATGTCAGCCTTTCTTTTTATTATATTTCTGCATTTTAAAAATATGTCAAAAACTTTTACGGAGCCTCGTCAACATACGCATAAAAAACATTGCCTGCCGCCGCAAACCGATTGTTTGCCTCTTCGATTCCCAACCGCTCTACATTTCCTGTGTTTGCATTACAGATAGAAATCGTCGTGCTGTCATAGCCCACGATCAGCATTGCCTCCTGTGCGTCTGTCATTCCGATCACCGGATGTCCCAAATTGACATAATATAACATTTCGTCTGCCGTACATCCCGTCAGGTTTAATCCGATCGCATTTTTTATCTTGTCTGACAGAATCTTTTCCACAGAAGTATCTGCCTGCAACAGCGCATCTCCCTCTGCCGCGACACCTTCTTTTTGTAAGATCAGATTCAGGCATTTTGCCAGCGAAGTACCGCCCTCGACTTGTGTATTGGCTCCCAGCACATTCGCCTGTGCATTTTTTTTCATACGTTTCCAGATATAATTCTGCCTGCTGTCTACCACAACACCCATATTACTGTTTGCCGCATGAATGACCTCCGGTGCATTTTCTCCACCCATCGTTACTGTGCCTGCTGTATATGCGTAATATAAGGTCTTGTCCTTTGTTTTTAATTTTACTTCTTTTCCGCTCTTATCCACCATCTGCTTCGGCGTCATCAGTTTTGTGTTTGCCTCTTTGTGATTATCTGCAAACTCAAGCTGTACCAACATTTGCTTTGTCTCATCCTGGCTTGTGTGTACAAGCACCTGCGAGGTCTCGCTTCCCTCATTATTCATAATGGTGTCTGTCTCCGCCTCTGCATAAGTGCCGCCTTCGGAAACCACACGATTGATGTAAATGGTGTTTCCGTCAATGACAATGCCCGAGATATAATAGCCCTGTTTTTGGTAGTCTTTTAATACATCATGCGACTCTTTGGTGGAAATGATTTTAACCTCCTGCATCGGTTCTCCCGCCTGCGATGAGATTCCGTAAATAAAATCTTCTCCCATAAAACCTAACGGTTTTAATTCCTGTGAATTTTCTTTTGCAATCTCATAGGTGGAGCCTGTTTCCAGATCTTCAAGCCGCAAATTGCCCGTATCCTCCTGTGCATATGCAAAATAGCGTCCTCCGTCAGAAACCACATAGGTATCTTTTACCAGATTTTCTTTTTCTTTGGACACCTCTAAACTGTCTGTCCGTATCTTATATAAATCTTTTCCCGCTACGATAAAAAATTCTTTTTGGTTATTGCGGTATGCCAGCTCTCCCAAATCGGTCTTCATAACCTGGTAGGACGTATCCACCGGCAAGAACAACTCCTCCTCCGTTGCGTTTGCCACGGAATCATAACGACAAACACTGATTCCCACACGCCCTTCGTGTGCTCCGCTATTCATATATCCGTATACAAGAAAGTCAATACTTCCCTCTTCATCGACATTCACAATGCGGATATCGTGCTGATCATAATTTTCTCTTTTCTCAGTGAGGTCATCACCGCGGAAACTGAACACTTTGGCTAACTGTCCGTTATTCTGATTATAACTCCAAAGATCGCCCGCCTGTACGAATCCCACTACGGTTCCGCCCTCATTAGAAGCATAATTGACCTTTTTGTCGCAAATTCCAAGTTGCAGATATTTGTCGTATACGGTGTCTGTCTCTCCCGTAAAAATCTGCTCCATCGTCCGCTCATAGTCCAACAGATAGACACGGTCTGTCGTATGACGTACGCGGTAGTACTCCTCCACATTATAATATTGTCTCTTTTGCTCGCCCTCTTTTGTCATAACCTGATAGTTCAGCGTAATGACATTACAGGAGCTGCTGATCTCCTTAATCGAAGGAATCGGCTCTCCTATCTGTTCGTAATCCAGTTTTCCCCATGTGAGCTGATTCAGGGAAGAATGTATCGTCACCCTGCTCAAGGTCGTATTGTCGCCCGTTGCATCCGGCTCGAGATAGGTCGCCAGCGTTCCGCCCGCCTCTTTGTTCATCGACTTATTATGAAAATCCATAACAAACCGCAAACTTTCGTCGACATCGGAATCGACGGGCTGCATCATGCGTGTGTAATAATAAATATCTTTATCTCCCTGCTCCAGCTTTAAGATAAGAAGATATTCTGTTCCCTCTTCGATAATATTTTGTATTTTCAGATTTGCAGAGATGGCACCGTCTTTTTGCTCGTACTCTGTTACCTCTTTTTGTGCGATCAGCTTCTCTCCGCTCATATTTCTGATTTCATAGGAAATTGCTGTGATTTTTTGATCTGCGGACTGTATCCGGATCGGGAGTATCCTGTCTGAATTTAACGGTGTGATCGTATCTCTCATTGCACACGCTTTCATCTGTGTCGTATATCCGTATAATTCATTGATCTTCGTGTCGTCTTTATATAAGGTAATCATCGGTAAAGACACATCTTTTGTATCCGTCGTAAGATTTTTGTCGGAACGTCTTCCAAGTAGGCTTACTATCAGTATCGTGACCAGTATCACCCCTACGATAGCACATATTTTTATAGTTCCTTTTTTCACCTGCTTGTCCTCCTTCTTTACAAATAGGCGGCACCTTGCGGCACCGCCGACCTATTCATTTCATTGTATCCGCTTTCTTTCAAAAACTCAACCCGCTTTTACCACCACCGGTTACATCTGCGGTGACGACATCTCCTTTTGTACATTTCATTGTAGAGCAATACCTCTATCAAATCCATCAAACCATCCCTTCTCGGTGGCTGCGGCGGCTGTGGTGGTCTCGGCGGTCTTGGTCCCTGTGCCAATTCCTCCTGCGCACAGCACTCGGTGGATTCCATCCGGTTTTCCCTATCCTGCATCATGCGGTCCATAATGTTTTGGCAGACTCTGCGTAACATTGTCTTATCAGGATATTCATCGTACATCATGCTGCCCTCATATTCCATGCGGTCGCATTCTTCTTCTACATATCTTTGTATTTCTTTTGCTTCTCTCGGATAGAGTTCTTTCATTCTATCCAAATCCTTCTCATATTCCATATCACTTAAATAATTGCTCTGCATCTGCATTGGGTATGGAATATAAAACGGATTGTTCTGCTGCATGTAAAACCATGAATCTTTATTATTATAGTCCAATTTCTGGCTCCTGCTGCAAATATCACTATACTATATGCATACTTTACAAAAAAGTTCTGCGATTTCTTCCTTTACTGTGCTGGCTCTTTTCTTAAACGGCATTCCCTCGCGAATCCTTCTGATAAATTCCGGCATAGAATACGTCGGCTCTACCGCAATTCCCAGCAGTTCGCCGCAAATCTCCGCTCCCCGGATAAAATAGTCTTCTTTTGTCAGTACTTTTCCCTCTGTATGTTCCTCCAATGCCTGACAGATTCTTTTTAACTCATGTTGTTTCGTAAACGGCCTGTTTCCTTCTTTTCTTAGGATTTTTGCATTAAACACTTCTATCTTCCGCCGGTAGTCTTCTAAATCTTCTTTTTTGAAACAATAGCAGAATCCTGCCATTTTGCCGAATTTTTTCATTGCGTCCTGATACCCCAGCAAAATATTCGAGTCCAGAATCTCCCTCTCAAAATTCATCATCGTTCCCAGCGAACGGCTTGGACGAATGTAAGTCACAAACGGTTTGTTCAGATATTCCGGATGACTCGGATTCGTGTGTAAATCTACCGCGATTACTTCGGTTGCTCCCATTCGCAATGCAAAATCAATCGGAAGATTGTCATAATAACATCCGTCTATGTAGGTTTTGTCATCTATTTTGTGCATCGGAAACAGCGGAAAGATTGCCGAGGAACACATAATGTACTCTTTTAACATTCCCTGCGGAATATCTTTCAACGTCAACTCCTGCGGCTTTACCGGGGATACCTGAACTGTCACCAGACCGTACTTGATCCCCGATTTCCGGACTGCCTCCTCATCGATCAATGTCTCGATAAAGCTCTCGAACGGTGAGACGTCCGCACCCTTGTTTTTTACGTATTTTTTTAAAAACGGGCGTATCTGTTCCTTTTGGTTATACATTCCCTCTATGGTGCTTGTCAGATTGATGCCGTCCTCCATGACGTTTTGCATCTCAATCGTTCCCCAAAGCTTTTTGGCATTTTCATAATCTTTGCAAGCCATCAATGCCCCGTTAATAGAACCGATTGAGGTTCCCGTTACGATCTGATAGTCTATCTGCAGTTCATTCAATGCCTGCCAGACTCCCAATTCATATGCTCCTTTTGTTCCACCGCCGCATAATGCAATCGCTCTTTTCATCCGTTCCCTCCGCTCTTAGATTAATAAAAGTACTGTTCCTGCTACGATTAAAACCAATCCGATAAATGCTTTTCTCGATAAATGTTCCTTTAAGAACAGCGAAGAAAAAGCAATCGTCACTACGATACTGAGTTTGTCGATCGGCACTACTACACTTGCCTCTCCCTTCTGTAATGCTTTGTAATAGCAAAGCCATGACAATCCCGTTGTCACTCCCGACAGACAAATAAATATCCCGCTCTTGAACGTCATATATTTAAACTCTTTTTGTTTTCCTTTTACAAACACGATAAGCCATGCCATAACCAGCACTACCGCCGTGCGGATTGCCGTACCCAGATTGGACTCCACGCCGTCAATTCCGATCTTTGCCAGAATTGCCGTCAGACTGGCAAACACCGCCGAGAGAATCGCATAGAGCAGCCACGTCTTACTCTTTGCTTTCTTGCCGCTTGACTGTCTTGCCACCATCATATAGGTTCCAAGTCCGATCAATACCATTGCGATAATGCAGTACTTGGTCAGTTTTTCTCCCAACAATAAAAATGCCAGCAGCATCGTCAGCACCGTGCTGGATTTATCAATCGGTGTTACTTTATTGACATCTCCTAATTGCAATGCCCGAAAATAGCAAAGCCATGATGCTCCCGTTGCCACTCCCGATAAGATCAGAAATTCAAAACTTCTTCTGCTGATACTATGTATGCTTTCATAAGAACCGACGATCCGCACCATCACGCAGGCACACGCCAGCACCACGATTGTCCGGATTGCCGTCGCCAGATCCGAATCCGTTTTCTTAATTCCCACTTTTGCGATAATTGCAGTGATTCCCGCAAACACGGCAGAACCGATCGCATAATACAGCCACATTTTTATTCCCTCATTTCTGTTTTTAAACTACTGCTATTTTATCACAAAGCATTTTGAATTACTATCTTTTACCATGCATGGTCACAAAAAATTCTTGCAGTTCTTTTTGCTTTGCTATACAATGAAAATCGAAACAGACAGAGGAGATTTTTATGAGCAAACAACATACACATGAACACACACACGTTTTAGAGGACGGTACAACCGTCACACATACACACGGACACCATCATGAAAATACCAAAGCCGTACTAAACAGAATGTCACGCGCCATCGGTCATATGGAGGCCGTAAAGTCGATGGTTGAGGAAGGCCGTGATTGCAGCGAAGTCTTAATCCAGATTGCCGCTGTCCGCTCTGCCATCAACAACATTGGCAAGATTATTTTAGAGGACCATATCAAGCACTGTGTTGTCGATGCTATGGAAACCGGTGACGAGCAGGTTCTCACCGATCTGGAAGAAGCCATCAACAAGTTTATTAAATAATGAAAGAAGTGTCAGTACGGATACGTTATCGTTCCGCACTGACACTTTGTATATTCTGCCTTATTTTCAGTCTGCTTTGTCGCAGCATACCCGGTTTTTCCCGTTATTCTTGGCTGTGTACAACGCACTGTCCGCACAGGCAAAAAAGGCACTGGATGTCTCATATTCTCTTGTGTATTCTGCAACTCCCACGCTGATTGTAAAATTCTTTCTTCCCTCGTTCGTCAAAAACGCATGTTGTGCAAACTCCCTTCTGAGTGCTTCCCCAACCTCTGCCGCCTCCTTGATTCCCTTGTTCGGCATCAGCATCACAAATTCTTCTCCGCCGTATCTCGCCGTAAAATCATTCTTTGAACGAAGTGCTTCCATCGTTGCGGAAATCTGCTGTATTACCCTATCTCCGAATGCGTGACCGTATATATCATTCACCTTTTTAAAATCATCAATATCCGCTATCAGAACAGAAAATGTATTGCCTGTCTTTTTATATGCCCGCATATAATACTCAAGTTCTTCATAAAACGACTCGTGATTGTGCAGATGTGTCAATGAATCCCGTTCCGATTTTTCTTCATATAATACAAAAGAAACATTCACCTGATCTATCCAGATAAAAAGACTGATTGCACACCCCACAAAAATCGTAACATCAATCAACGAATTTCTTGGTGGCATATAAGGTGTATTCGGCAAAAAGTATACACTGTATGCTACATATGCCAAGATAGAACAAATAATCTGGACAATCCCCATCCTTCTGTCCCGGTACAACGGCACCAGTACCAACGGAAACAAAAGTACTACCGGCAACAGCGGAACACTTGTATGTACCCATACAACAATCGCACTTTGAAGTGTGATAATGATGATTGTACTTACAGATAGAAATTCCCGCCCCACTTTCGTCAACAGGGTATTCAATATGACCTGTGCAATAACCAAAAGTGATGTCGTCCATATCGTCGGGCGAAGTACAAAGAGTTCAAAATACAGTTTTCGATCACATTCCGGAACCGGTTTAAAAAAGATAAACAGGAATAATTCCGCAAATAATGTTATCAACCACAATTTCCAGAGTGTGGCAAACACAACTCTTTTCCACTCTGCACTTTTTTCTTTACTCAGTTTTTTATGTGTTTTCGGATAATCTAAGTTTTTCATAGTCATTCCTTCTAGAAACAAACACTTTCCCATAATTATATTAATATTTAAATTATACTCGAATCATCACTCTTTTTCAAGAAATTCTTACGTTCACCCCCTCACACACCGCATCTGCGGAGGAGAATATAAAAATTCATGAATTCTTAAGAATTTTTTATCAAATATTACCGTTGATTTTTGTAGTGATTCGTTTTATTCTGTTCTAGTGAAAAAGATTTTGATTTTCCTTATAAAATATAATTTGAGGTGGTTATTTTGAAAAAACAAAAAAAAGCCTTTTCGGCTGTCAAAGCATTTTTCAATAAAATCAAAAGCAAACTTCCAAAACTCCCTCCGATGAAACCGGAGACACGCGAGCGCTGGAACAAGGTGATCGCTTTTATGAATCGGTTTTCGATTCTGTTCCACGTATTGCTGGCATGCCTTTTGACTTTTATTATTGAAGTGTTTTCCAGACACAGCATCGTGTCTGCCGCAACCTTTGTAGGGGGGCATACGCTTGCCTACTTATATAATTCATTGATTATTTTTGCGTCGCTTTCGATTGTGTACTTTTTCCGTCGGCGTACGCTCGCCCGTGTTTTGATCAGCGGATTCTGGCTTTTCTTGGGAATCATTAACGGCTGTATTTTAGCACAGCGTGTCACACCGTTCGGATATACCGACTTGAAGATGGTAACCGATCTGCTCACGATGCAGAATACGAATTACTTTACTGCCGGTCAGGCGTTGCTTGCCGTTGTCGGCGTGGTTGCCTTTTTTGCCTTCTGTGCATGGCTTTGGGCAAAAGGTCCGAAATTCAAAGGAAAGACCAATAAACTTTTAACTTTCGTCTTTGTTGCGTCCTGTTTTATCTGGGTTCCTGTAACAACGGAGGCTGCGCAAAACAAAGACATTATTGCTTCTTATTTTGCCAACATCGCACAGGGCTATGAAAATTATGGATTTATCTACGGTTTTTCTTCTTCTGTGGTAGACAGAGGTATGAGCAAACCGGCTGATTACTCTGAAGAAACAATTGACAAAATTGCAGCTTCGATAAGCACGGAACCGACCACGATCTCACAGGAAGATATGCCGAATATCGTTGTAGTTCTTCTGGAATCTTTTATGGATCCAAGCGAAGTCAACTTCCTTGAATGCTCCGAAGATCCGATTCCGAACTTCCATCGTCTGGAAAGCAACTATTCTACCGGTCACATGACGGTTCCTGTCATCGGTGCCGGTACCGCAAACACAGAATTTGAAGTATTGACCGGTATGGGTATTCAATTTTTCGGTACGGGAGAATATCCTCACAAGACGATATTAAAGCAGGTTGACAGTTGTGAAAGCATTGCCTCCGTCTTGTCACCGCTCGGCTACGGTACTCACGTTGTTCACAACAACGGCGGTAATTTTTACAGCCGCGCCAATGCCTTTGAGCGTATGGGATTTGACACTTTTACAAGTAAGGAATTAATGAACATTACGGAATATACACCGCTTGGCTCCTGGCCGACAGATGACATTCTGATTTCCGAAACGGTAAAAGCTATGGATGCGACACCTGACCAGAAGGATGTTGTATACACCATTACCGTACAGGGACACGGCGATTACCCAACCGAGAAAGTTATCGAGAATCCTGAAATCACTGTCAGCGGTCTTGCCGATGAGGCAACCAAGAATCAGTGGGAATACTATATTAACGAGATTCATGAAGTAGATAAGTTTATCGGTAATCTGACCGCCGCACTGGATGCCAGAGGGGAAGATACCATTGTTGTTCTCTGGGGTGATCATCTTCCGACACTCGGATTGTCTGAGAGTGATGTCGCAACAGGAGATATTTTCAAAACGAAATATGTTACCTGGAATAACTTTGGTCTGGCAAAAGAGGATGCGGATTTAACTTCCTATCAGCTTCTTGCCCACTTAACCGATCAGCTTGGAATCCATGAGGGTAATATTTTCCGTTTCCACCAGAGCCAGTCCCAGTCCAAGACTTATTTAAAAGATCTGGAGCTTTTACAGTATGATCTGCTCTATGGAAAACGTTACTTATATCACGGCGAGAATTTGTATCCTGCCACGAATATGATTATGGGAATTGACGAGACCAGCATTCTGCGTACATGGTTCTCCGCAGACGGAAAATTAATGATTTACGGTGAGAATTTCACTCCGTGGAGTAAGGTCTTTGTAAACGGAGATAAGGTACCGACTACTTATGTCAGTGGTAATTATGTGAAAATCAGTGCCGATAAGCTCAAGGACGGCGATGTACTGGTAGTAAATCAGATGGGTTCCAGCAATACGATTTTCCGAAGCTCTAACGAGTATATTTACTCGGCACCGTTAGATCCAGAGGAGGAGAGTTCAAATCTCACCACCGACAGCAACATTGAAAACCAAGAGGACACTCTTGATAACATTAACAACAACGAAGTACTTGAAGAAATCCAAAACGGTACGGAGGAACCCGTAAAACAGGTTCCCCCTGCTACCGCAAAAGAATAGAACAAACCGCGTAATAGAAAAGAAATCTTAGAATCCCCTCTAAGATTTCTTTTTTGTGGTTGTATAAGGTCTGTCTATTTGAATAACCGTAAAATATTCGTTTCCCAAATGCTCCTGCACTCTTTTTTGAATCTCTTCTTTGACCTCCTCATCACTCATTTCATAGCGGTAAGGCAATACCACGTCAAACAGCAGATTCGTATGTGTTGGTCCTATCACGGTTCTAAAATCATGCATTGTGACCTCTTCGTCCAAACCGCTTACCACTTGTGCTACCTGATCCTTCAACTCATTGACTCGTTCATCCCGTGTCACCAGAGGATCCATATGTATGACTGCCTCGCAGTTTAATTTCTCACCCAATTCATTTTCGATGATATCGATCATATCGTGAATCTCTAAAATGTCCTCTTCTGCCGGAACTTCCGCATGAAGTGAAATCATTACTCTTCCCGGTCCGTAATTGTGAACGACTAAATCGTGGATTCCCTGAACCAAATCATAGCTCATGACGATTTCCTCGATCCGCTCCACAAATTCTTCCTCAGGCGGCTGTCCGAGCAACGGATCTAATGTTTCTTTTGCTGCCGAAAATCCTGCATAGAAAATAAATAATCCTACCAGAACACCACAATATCCGTCTATCTGAAGCCCTGTGAAATGTGCAATCACAGATGCTGCCAATACCACCGTTGTTGCCAGCGTATCACTTAAGCTGTCAATTGCTGTTGCTTTCATTGCCGCAGATTCTATCTTTTTACTGATACTGCTGTTGTAGAGATACATATATATTTTGACCAGAATGGATACCAGCAAAATCGCCGCCGCCAAAACACTGAATTCTACTTTTTGCGGATGTATAATCTTATCTATGGAATCCCGAATTAACTCGAATGCCATGAGAAGAATGACTCCCGAAACTACCAGTCCTGCCACGTACTCGATTCTTCCGTGTCCGAACGGATGCTCCGGATCGGGCTTTGCACCCGCAAGTTTAAAACCGATTAATGTAACAAAAGAGGAACCCGCATCTGACAGGTTGTTGAATGCATCTGCAGTAATGGAAATCGATTTACTGATGGTTCCTGCCACAAATTTTCCCGCAAACAAAAGGATGTTTAATAAAATCCCCACCACTCCGGTCAGTACTCCGTATGCCTGCCGCACTTTTGGATTGGCAGTATCCTCGGCATTTTTTATAAAAATCTTTGCTAATAATGTTACCATCTTATCTCTCCTTTATCTTACCCTAAACTGAAAACTCCTGTACTTTCTGATTCAGCCATTCTATCATATCTCGTCGCCCGTCTTCGCTGAATTCAAACATCTTTCTCTGTTTTTGTTCTTCCGGGGTTTCCTCCCAGCAATATGGCTGCGGGTATACCGCCGCTTCTAAAAAAGTGTCCTCTTCTTCTTTTTTCTGTGCGATGTGGTATCGCATGTTTTCCATGCTGCCGGTGAAAGGTTTCTTATATGTAAAATATTTTAACTGGTAAATGTCTGTGTCTTTTATCTTCATTGTGGTTCTTGC
>CAKRJK010000018.1 GCA_934351705.1 uncultured Lachnospiraceae bacterium | reverse complement strand
GTATGAGCTGAATCCGAATATGATTAAGATTGACCGTTCGTTTACCGTGAGGGCATTGCAAAACGATTACGAGTACAAGCTGTTGAACTATATTGTGGAGATGGCTCACAGCCTGAACTTAAAACTTTGTGTCGAGGGAATCGAGACGTTGGAAGAACTTGGCAAGATCCGGGGACTCGGACCGGATTATATTCAGGGATTTTACTTTGGAAAGCCTTGCCCGTATGATGAGTTTCTTAAGACCTATGTGAATGGGTGAGTGAGACGTTGCATAATTTTTGGATAGCGTGTTTGTTCGATGGTTTATTAAGAAAAAAGACAGTTACTTTAAAAGCAGCTGTCTTTTTTGAGCGGAGACGGCGGGATTCGAACCCGCGTGCCGGTTACCCGGCTAACTGATTTCGAGTCAGCCCCGTTATGACCACTTCGATACGTCTCCGGACCTAACAATTATAACATAAAAATTTTTGATTGCAAGACGCACAAGTATTGTTAAGCACAAAAAAATATATTATAATAACAATAATTGTACATACTAGAAAAAAAGCGGAAAGGGATGTAATGCATGAAGAGAATCGGTATGTTGACAAGCGGTGGCGACTGTCAGGCGTTGAATGCAGCCATGCGGGGAGTAGTCAAAGGATTAAGCGAAAGCTGTAAAGAATTGGAAGTATATGGATTTTTTGACGGATATAAAGGATTGATCTATGGAAATTATCGTCTGCTCACAGCGGCGGATTTTTCGGGAATCCTCACAAAAGGCGGAACGATTCTCGGCTCATCCAGACAACCGTTCAAGCAGATGCGTGTACCGGATGAAAACGGTCTGGATAAAGTAGAAGCAATGAAACAGACCTATTACAAATTGAACTTGGACTGCCTTGTGATTCTGGGTGGAAACGGCACACAGAAGACAGCCAATCTTCTTCGTGAAGAGGGACTTCACGTAATCCATCTGCCAAAGACGATTGACAACGATATTTACGGAACAGATGTCACATTCGGTTTTCAGAGTGCGATCAATATCGCGACGGATGCGATTGACTGTATTCACACAACAGCGGCATCCCATAACAGAATCTTTATCGTAGAAGTTATGGGACATAAGGTGGGCTGGCTGACGCTTTATGCGGGAGTTGCAAGCGGTGCGGATATTATCCTGCTGCCGGAGATTCCTTATGATATTGATAAAGTGATTGCGGCAATCGACAAGAGAAGTCGTGCGGGAAAAGGATTTACGATCCTTGCGGTAGCAGAGGGTGCAATTTCCAAAGAAGATGCCAAGTTAAGCAAAAAAGAGTACAAAGAAAAACTCAAAAATTATAAATTCCCATCCGTTTCCTATGAATTGGCAGACGAGATAGAAAAAAGAACCGGTGCGGAGGTACGTGTCGTAGTTCCGGGACATACACAAAGAGGCGGAAGTCCGTGTCCTTACGACCGTGTGCTTTGCAGCCGTCTCGGTGCGGCAGCGGCACAGGCAATTATGGACAATGATTACGGCAATATGATCGCGATGGTAAACGGCAGAACCAAACGAGTGCCGTTAGGTGAAGTCGCAGGAAAACTAAAATCGGTTGACACAGACAATCAGATGATAAAAGAGGCAAAAAGTATGGGAATCAGCTTCGGTGATTAGTCAATAAAGGAATGAGTAAAGATGTCTTATACGGCACTGTATCGAAAGTTCCGTCCACAAGAATTTGACGATGTCAAAGGACAGGAGCATATAGTTACAACATTAAAAAATCAAATAAAAGCAGACAGAATCGGACATGCATATCTGTTTTGCGGAACCAGAGGTACGGGAAAGACAACCATTGCCAAGATTTTTGCAAAAGCAGTCAACTGCGAGCATCCGGTCGATGGAAGTCCTTGCGGAACCTGCGAAGCCTGCCGTGCAATAGCGGCAGGCAATTCTATGAATGTCATAGAGATAGATGCCGCCTCCAACAACGGTGTGGAAAACATCCGCCAGATTCGTGAGGAAGTGGAATACGCACCGACAGAAGGAAAGTACAAAGTTTATATCATTGATGAGGTGCATATGCTATCCATAGGAGCATTCAATGCATTATTAAAAACATTGGAAGAACCGCCATCTTATGTTATATTTATTCTGGCTACCACAGAAGTACATAAGATACCGATTACAATTATGTCGAGATGTCAAAGGTACGATTTTCATCGGATATCCATAGACACCATATCGAACCGGTTGTCGGAACTCATGGAACAGGAGCAGGTAGAAGTCGAACAAAAGGCAATCCGCTATATCGCAAAAGCGGCAGACGGTTCTATGCGAGACGCACTGAGTTTGTTAGATCAATGTATCGCGTTCTATCTGGGAGAGACGCTCACGTACGACCATGTGCTTGAAGTACTCGGTGCGGTAGACACCGAAGTGTTCAGCAGGCTTTTACGTCAGATTATAGACAAAGATATTCTTGCCATCATGCAGAGTGTGGAGGATATTATCATACAGGGCAGAGAGCTTGGACAATTCGTGACGGATTTCACATGGTATTTAAGAAACCTTTTGCTGGTACGCAGTTCTGATGATATGGAGGACATCTTAGATATGTCATCGGAAAATATCGCACTTCTCAAGGAAGAGGCACAGATGATAGATACGGACACTCTGATGCGCTATATCCGCATTTTTTCCGAACTGTCCAATCAGGTCAAATATGCAAGCCAAAAACGTGTGCTGGTTGAGATCGCAATGATCAAACTTTGCAGACCGCAGATGGAACAGGATACCGAGTCTATCCTTGATAGATTGAATCAGTTAGAAAAAATGATGGAGCAGGGAATTCCCGCAGCACCGATACCGACATCCACGCAGGGGATGAATACGGGCGAGGTTTCCACGCAGGCGACGCCGGTTAAGAAAGAATATCCGAAAGCAATACCGGAAGATATTCAGCAGGTAGTGCAGAATTGGAACAAAATTCTGATGGATATGGTAGGCGTGACCAAGAATTACCTAAAACACGCAAGACTCAGTCTCGGCGGGGACAATGTTCTTTTACTGGTACTGGAAGATGAGATGGCGGCAGAGTATCTCAACAGACCGGAACACAAAGCAGAGATTGAATCGGCGATCACAGAGCGGATTCAAAGCCAGGTGGAAGTGCGAATCCAGCAAAATGAAACAAACCGGCCGTTTGAGCAAAGCTATGTAGATTTGCAAGAAGTCATCCATATGGATGTTACAATAGAAGATGAATAGAATCAGGAGGAAAAGAGAATGGCAAAAAAAGGTGGATTTCCGGGAGGAATGCCGGGAAACATGAACAATCTTATGAAGCAGGCACAGAAGATGCAAAGACAGATGGAAGAGGCAACACAGGAGCTTCAGGAAAAAGAAGCAACGGCATCTGCGGGTGGCGGAGTTGTTGAGGTAACAGTATCCGGCAAACGTGAAGTGACCAAAGTAAAGATCGATCCGGAGGCGGTTGATCCGGATGATGTGGAGATGTTAGAAGATTTGATCATGGCGGCAACAAACGAAGCATTCCGTCAGATCGAAGAGATTTCCGCACAGTCCATGTCCAAAATCACAGGAGGACTCGGAGGAATGGGCGGAGGATTTCCGTTTTAAGCAACTTGGGTTTGCGTCATGCAAACCCCACTTTTATGTTGCGTTTAAGCGGCATAAGAGCAAGGTGGCTCAAAGGATAAAAACAGAAAAGGAGCTGTCATGGATTATTACAGCAGTCAGATTAGCAAATTAATAGAACAGCTCTCCGGTTTACCGGGAATTGGAGCAAAGTCGGCACAGAGACTGGCTTTTCATATTTTGAATATGCCTTTGGAAAATGTGGAAGAATTATCAAGTTCCATTATTGAGGCAAAGAAGAATGTACGTTACTGTAAAAAATGTTTTACGCTGACGGATCAGGAACTTTGTCCGATCTGCAGTAATCCAAAGAGGAACGACAAGCAGATCATGGTGGTAGAAAATACCAGAGATTTGGCGGCATATGAAAAAACAGGAAAATACGAAGGGGTTTATCATGTCCTCCACGGGGCAATTTCGCCCATGCTGGGAATTGGACCGGGAGACATTCGTCTCAAGGAATTAATGCAGAGGTTGCAAGAAGACGTAGAAGAGGTTATAATAGCAACGAATTCAAGTCTGGAGGGCGAGACAACTGCAATGTATATCAGCAAACTCATCAAACCTACCGGAATCAAGGTTTCGAGGATTGCAAGCGGAGTTCCGGTCGGAGGAGATTTAGAATATATTGATGAAGTTACATTACTTCGGGCATTAGAGGGCAGAATTGCATTATAATGTGTAGGGAAAAGGAAGAGGAGAAAAAAATGAACATACTAGAATTGCAAAAACAGGCAAATGAAATACGCAAAGGTATTGTTGCGTCTGTACACAGTGCAAAATCCGGTCATCCGGGCGGTTCGCTGTCAGCGGCAGACATTTTTACCTATCTTTATTTCGAGGAGATGAATATTGATCCGAAAAATCCAAAGATGGAAAACCGTGACAGATTTGTATTATCAAAAGGACACACAGCACCGGGATTATATGCGGCACTTGCACACAGAGGATTTTTCCCGGTAGAAGATTTGATTACACTTCGCCATGTCGGTTCCTATCTTCAGGGACATCCTGATATGAAAGGAATCCCGGGAGTGGATATGTCCAGCGGTTCTTTGGGACAAGGATTGTCGGCAGCAGTAGGAATGGCAATCGCAGGCAAAATGGACAATAAAGATTACCGTGTCTATGCATTGTGCGGAGACGGTGAGATACAGGAAGGCCAGATTTGGGAGGCGGCTATGATGGCAGGTCACCGCAAATTGGACAACCTTGTTGTAATTGTAGACTTTAACGGTTTGCAGATTGACGGAAATGTAACCGATATCTGTAACCCACAGCCATTAGACAAAAAATTTGAAGCATTCCGTTTCCATACAATCACCATAGACGGACATGACTTTGAGCAGATAGATGCGGCATTCAAAGAGGCAAGAGAAACCAAAGGAATGCCGACGGTAATCATTGCAAATACCATAAAAGGAAAAGGCGTTTCTTATATGGAAGATGTAGCAGGTTGGCATGGTGTAGCACCAAATGATGAGGAGTTTGCAACTGCCATGGAAGAGTTAGAGAAAGCAGGTGAAGCATTATGTCAGAAGTAAAGAAGATTGCGACCAGAGTGGGATATGCGGATGCATTGATAGAACTTGGAAAAGAACATGAAGAGCTGGTTGTTCTGGATGCGGATTTGGCAGGAGCCACCTATACCAAAAAATTCCGGGATGTTTATCCTGAACGCCATATTGACTGCGGAATCGCAGAGGCAAATATGGCAGGAATCGCAGCAGGACTTGCAACCTGCGGAAAGATCCCGTTTATGAGTTCGTTTGCGATGTTTGCGGCAGGACGGGCATATGAGCAGGTGCGTAATTCCATCGGATACCCGCACTTAAATGTCAAGATAGGAGCAAGCCATGCGGGAATTTCCGTGGGTGAGGACGGTGCAACACACCAGTGTAATGAAGATATTGCATTAATGCGTACCATTCCGGGAATGGTTGTCATTAATCCATGTGATTACGTTGAGGCAAAGGCAGCGGTCCGTGCGGCATTTGAGTACAACGGACCGGTTTATTTAAGATTCGGACGTTTGGCAGTTCCGGTATTCAATGATGAAGAAAACTATCAATTTGAATTGGGAAAAGGTGTTGTGTTAAAAGAGGGAACCGATGTGACCATTTTCACAACAGGACTTTGCGTATACGAAACCATAGAAGCGGCAAAAATGTTAGAGGCTGACGGCATCAACGCCGAAGTGATCAATATCCACACAATCAAACCGATTGACGAAGAATTGGTAGTTGCCTCTGCGAAAAAGACAGGAAAAGTCGTGACAGTCGAGGAGCACTCCGTTATCGGAGGTCTTGGAAGTGCAGTTGCGGATGTCTTAATCGAAAAAGCACCGACACAGGTCATGAAAATCGGAATCAATGATGTATTCGGAGAATCCGGACCGGCGTTAGAGCTGATAAAAAAATACGGCTTAGATGCACAAAGCATTTACAAAAAAGTCAAAGCATTTACAAAATAACAGAAAAAATAAACCAAACGAAAAACCGTTCTGTCAAAGGAACGGTTTTTTTGTATGCCTGTGTCAAAAGAAAAATCAAATCTCTGACATAAGGCGTCAAAAAGTGAAATAAGAATATGTTATGATAGCCGTAAAATTACTGCCGTAGGCAAAGGGGGCAACCATGATAGAAATTATCGATGAAAAACCAGTGGAGCATAAGATAAATTTGCCGAGAAACTTAAGACAAATCGGAAACCCGAACGGAGAGCACAGAATATATGTAGAAGATTTTGTATACACCTTTTTGCATCCAAGCAGTCAGGAAAAAGAAAACACTCCTATGAAAATACATATCTTAGTCGGTGCAAAACAAGAATATAACCGTGTGCGTTACTATTTTGTCAAAGGGGCTTTATGTGTAGAGGGCATTGAATTTGAAAAAGGTCTGCCGCAGTTTACGGAGGAAATCTGGGGAAATATTTATAAAAACATGAAAAAGTATTTCGATGACGAAGATCCGGACAAATCTTTGCAAATACTCGGATGGAGCATGGAAATGGGAGGAATGCCGCCTCGTCTGACCACAGACATCGAGCGTCTGCATAAAAGCAACTTCAAAGAGCCGGAAACCCTGCTTTTACTCATGGACGAGATAGAAAGAGAAGAAAATTTTTATGTCTATGAAAAAGGAAATCTCAGAAGAAAAGAGGGCTATTACATATTCTACGAGCAGAATCCAAAAATGCAGGAGTATATGGTGCAGTACCGCGAAAAAAATCAGCCGGAGGAAAAGCCGGAAATTGTAATGGATGAGATCGCGGGACACTATCGTGAAAAGATAAAAAGCATAGGCACGGAAAAAAAGAAAAAACATATCAGTCGTTTGGGCTATGCGGCATG
Organism: uncultured Lachnospiraceae bacterium; assembly: GCA_934351705.1. GTDB lineage: Bacteria > Bacillota > Clostridia > Lachnospirales > Lachnospiraceae > Maccoyibacter. The sequence continues at coordinate 4,876 of CAKRJK010000018.1, read as the reverse complement.
TCTGGTGCTGGTCCTCAGTACGTTGGTGATCGGAGTCAATAGTATCGGAAGTTACGAAAAAATGGATCAGCTGCAAGAAGCGGTAGCGCTCATCGCAGGAAATTTTTCCGATACGGATAAGAAAAAAGCGGACGATGACGAGCTTGTTGTCACAACCGTTGACGGAGATGTAGAACCGATCGAGGAAAGCGTGGCAGCGTCGGCAAACGGAGAGAGTGAGCAAAAAGCCGGGGAGACACAAGACGCCGCCCAGACCGCAGAAACACAGGCACCGGCACAGCCTGAGGAGCAGGTTGTACAGCAGGCACCGCCAAGCGAGACGGAGCAGGCATTGGCGCAAGGCTACTACATTGTAAAAAGCGGAGATTCCTTGGAGAGTATCAGCAAGAAACTCTACGGAACCACATCAAAAGCGGCAAATTTAAAAGCGTTAAACAATATTGAAAATGCGGATAATATCATCATCGGTCAGAAATTGGTTTTGCCGTAACAGAAAAATAGTGCCACAAAAACCGACATATGCTATACTATACGATGAAAGGGAAAGTGGCAATTATGACAGGACAAAACAAACCAAAACTGCAAACAGTAACGATGGATATGGAAGAGTTAGACCAAAAGATTCGGGAGCACCGCATAGCGGTACTCAAAAAAGCGGGAATTGTTTTGGCGATCCTTATAGGTTTGTGGCTGATAGGATATATCGTCTCACAGGTATGGCGATTTGACGGACACGTCGTAAAGTCGAGCGTAGAAAGGCTGGATACTGCGGCGACAACATTTGTGGAATTTGACGGAAACATTTTAAAATACAGTAACGACGGTGCCTTTTATACCGACAAATCAAATGGCATGATCTGGAATCAGACCTATGAAATGCTCAATCCGATTGTCACATTATCAGACAAATATATTGCCATCGGCGACAAAAAAGGCAACTTAATCTACATATTAAACAAGGACGGCTGTTGCGGAAAAGTTGAGACAACCAAACCGATCGTGCAGGTCAAAGTTGCAAATCAGGGAACGGTAGCCGTTTTAATGGAAGAGAACGGCGTGGGTTATCTCAAGCTCTACGACAAATCGGGAAAAGAACTGGCAGAGGGAGAGGTTCATGCGGAAAACAGTGGATACCCTTTGGATATTGCATTGTCGAGGGATGGCGAAAAGTTAGCAGTATCCATGCTGGATATAAAGAACGGAAACGTCAAAAGCATACTGTCCTTTTACAATTTCGGTTCTGCCGGACAGAAAAAAATAGACAATGTCATAGGAACCAGTTCTTATTCGGATATGATCATTCCGCAGATTGATTTTGTGAGCAATGACAGAATGATTGCGGCAAGTGACAAGAAGCTGATGATTTTTACCTGCGGACAAAAGCCGGAGGTCAAGAAAGAAATCGAATATAAAAGCCAGATGCGAACTTTATTTTACGATGACAAATATATAGGAATGATTCTGGACAACGACGGTGAAAAAGATGCCGAAAAGCAGGAAGTATACACTATGAAAATATACGATAATCACGGAAGGATTATCAAAGAACAGGCTTTTTCGGCAACCTACCGCAAGGCAGAATTTATGAGCAACCATGAGATTTTGCTGCTCAATGATGATGAATGTACGATTTATACCTTGCGTGGGGTACAAAAATACCATGAGACATGGGATAAATCCGTTTATAAGATTATGCCGGGAAGTACATTCCGAAGATATTTATTTATCGCGGAGGGTGAGACGGATACAGTAAAATTAAAATAAAGAGGAACAAACACAGATGAATTGGCTGTTAATTATTATCGCATTAATATTAGCGGGATATATGATACGCGGATACCAAAAGGGATTATTGCGTGTGCTGTTTTCTTTGGCTTCGTGGGTGATCACCATTGCATTCGTGGCATGGGCAACACCATATATCACCAATACGCTAAAAGAAAAAACCGACGTCTATCAGATGATAGAGCAAAAGTGTGAAGAGAGTGTAAGGCAGAGAATGCAGGAACAGATTGCACAGGACAGTGAGCAAAAGCAGGAAACGCTTGCGGAGTACGGACTTGTGCTGCCGGAACACATACAGGAAAAATTAGTCGGAAAAATACAAAAAGGAGCGGACTATACGCTTGAAAAAAGTGGTGTCTACCAGGAAATGGCGACCGATATGGCTGATTTTATTACCAAAGGTCTGTCATTTTTTGTGGCGTTGATCTTCTGTGCGATTCTGATACATTTTCTCAGAGGGATTTTGGATGTCGTATCCAGAATACCGATTTTAAAGGGCGTGAACAGAATACTTGGACTCATTGCAGGCGGATTGCAGGGGTTGCTTGCGGTGTGGCTGTTCTTTTATCTGCTCACGATTTTCCAGACCACCGGTATCGGACAAATCTGTATGCCGATGATCTATCAGAGTGAGTTTTTGACCGAGCTGTATGAGAACAATCTTTTGCTCTATGTGATTACCGTATATTTCTAAAGAGGTGATAGGATGAATCAATCACAGAGAAGGCAATATTTAATCTCGGAATTACTAAGTGAAAAACCGGCATATGGCAATATGCGGATACCAAAAGAAAGTGATGCCCAAAAACAGCTATTGCGTTCCTTGATGAATGTCAGACCTGCCGCTCCGGTTTCAAAAGAGTTTGAAAAGATTCAGGATGAATATCTGAAAGAAGAGAATGCGGCAAAAGGAATTGTAACGATTTCGGATATGGAAGAATACGAAAAGGGAATCTATATCTGGCAGGGAGATATTACAAGACTGCAGGTCGGAGCAATTGTGAATGCGGCAAACAGCGGCATGACCGGATGTTACCAACCTTGTCACAACTGTATTGATAACTGCATTCATACCTACGCAGGGATTGAACTTAGAAATTTCTGTGACAGCATGATGAGAGAACTGGCAGGGCAGTCGGGAGGCAGGTACGAAGAACCTACCGGGCAGGCACGGATCACTCCGGCATTCAATCTTCTCTGTGACTATGTGATACATACTGTAGGACCGATCGTGCAGGGCAATTTAACAAACGAACACGAGCGGCTGTTGGAGTCAAGCTATCAGTCTTGTCTGGAACTGGCGGAAAAGAACCGGATTCATAGTATCGCTTTTTGCTGTATATCCACAGGCGTGTTTGGATTCCCGAATCAAAGGGCGGCAGAAATAGCGGTTCAAACCGTTCGCAGATTCAAAAAAGAGACAGACAGTGATATAAAAGTGATATTTAACGTGTTTAAAGAAAAAGATCTTGCTATTTATGAGGAATTATTATGCAAAAGATAACATTTGAAACATTTCTGAGCGGAACACCGGCGAGAGACTACATTTTTCAAAAAGAACCATACACAGAGCAGATAAAACGGGCGAGCCGGATGATTCGGGAAGCCGAATATGTGCTGCTCGGTGCGGGAGCGGGAATGAGTACCGCGGCGGGAGCAGTTTACGGCGGAGCGTGGTTTGAAAGAAATTTTGGAGAATTTCAAAGAAAGTACGGAAAAAATCAGTATATGCAGGATATGTACAGTGCGGGATTTTATTCGTATCCCGACGAAGAATCTTTCTGGGGATACTGGTCAAAACAGGCAATGTTGGCAGGAATCCGATTAGACATCACGCCGCTTCACAAAGAACTCTTTGAACTGCTTAAAGGAAAAAAGATATTTTGTCTTTCGACAAATGCCGACGGACAATTTGTAAAAGCAGGACTTGCAAAAGAGAAAATCTTCTGTACGCAGGGAGACTATTTTCATATCCAATGTGCAAAGGGATGTCATCAAAAAACATATGACGGGGTAAAAATGTTTGAAGAAATGGATCTGGCAAGAGAAGATTGCAAAGTTCCGTCACACATGGTACCGAAATGTCCGGTGTGCAAAGGGCGGATGAACATGAACCTCAGATGTGATGAATTTTTTGTGCAGGATGAAAATTGGTATGCGCAGGAAGAAAGATTTGAAGTCTTTTTATCCGAGGCACTCTGTTCAAAGAAAAAAATGTGCCTTCTCGAGTTGGGGGTGGGATTTAACACACCGACCATCATCCGTTTTCCGTTTGAAAAATTAATGCGGGAAAACGACAACCTCACACTGATCAGACTAAATATGAAGGAAGCCGTAGTACCCGAAAGTTTTGGAGAGCGGGCAGTCGGAATCAACGAAGATATTAAGAAAAGTATCGGGGACATAAGAAAAAATATCCTTGGCTGAATGCCGCAAGGCAAAGGAAAGAGCGATTTAAAAATCAATTTTTCGGAAAAATAGGACAAAGGTATTGACAGAAAGAAATTCAGGTGATATTATAAAATTCCACTGCGAAACAGGCGGTGGATAAAAAATGAAAAAAGTAGTTGACAACCGCAGCAAAAGATGATATGATGTCAAAGTTGCGTGTGACAACGGAACAAAAGAACCTTGATAATTAAACAGTGAAATACCCTTGAAAGATTCAAAGAGAAAAATTCAAGAGATTGGAAACAATCGAGACGGACAGCAGCCCTTAAGGAAGTGGAAACATGGAGGTAAGGGAGGCGACCTAAAAGCAGTAAAAAGGAAACTTATCTGACTACTAAGTTCGAACTTCGCAAGAAGCTCGTTCTCACTAAGGGTCAGATATGTATCGCACGTAAGCGTTGAAAATACCAACGCTAAGTGCTCTAACGAAGCCAAGCAATTTTGGCTGGATACAAACTTAAACATGAGAGTTTGATCCTGGCTCAGGATGAACGCTGGCGGCGTGCTTAACACATGCAAGTCGAACGAAGCACTTTACTTGATTTCTTCGGAATGATTGTTCTGTGACTGAGTGGCGGACGGGTGAGTAACGCGTGGGTAACCTGCCTCGTACAGGGGGATAACAGTTGGAAACGACTGC
>CAKRJK010000017.1 GCA_934351705.1 uncultured Lachnospiraceae bacterium | reverse complement strand
TGATATGATTGCGGAGGTAATACCGTCGTTCAAGGCGGTGAAAAAGCTGGAAGTAAAAATGGCATATCCCATAAAGTGGAAGGACAGTGCAAAAATACGAAATCCGTATACGGTCAGATCCATCAGCTTTGCATCATAGCTTACAAAGATTTTTGCAAGCGGAACGGCGAGCAGTTCTGCCAAAAGGACCATACAGATACTGAATGTTCCGATGATGGTAAGGCTCTTTTTTAACAGACCTTTTAATTCATCATGGTTTCTGGCACCGTCGTGATAGCCGATTACGGGAGCGGTTCCGATGGAATATCCAATGAAAGCAGCCGCAAAGATCATACTGACATACATCATAACACCGTATGCTGCGATGCCGTCCTCCCCGGCATATTTCATAAGCTGGATATTGTAGAGCATACCGACCAGATTCATCGAAATATTACTCATAAATTCGGAAGAACCGTTGACACATGCTTTTAAGATTGCTTTTCCGTCAAAGGTTGTTTTTCCGATCCGCAAAATACTGTTGTTTTTACGCAGGAAATAGATGAGCGGTACACCACCACCGATAAACTGGCTCATTGCGGTGGCAATTGCAGCACCCGCTAATTTGTATTCCATCGGAAAATTAATTACAAAAAGTGCGTCAAACACCATATTTGTCACACCTGCGGAAACGGTAACGGCAAAACCGATCTGTGGTTTTTCGGCAGTTACAAGAAAACTCTGAAACAGATATTGCAGAGTATTAAACGGCAGGGCAACCAGTATGATTCTTGCATAAAGAACGGCATAATTTAGCAATTCTCCCTCGGCACCGAGCAGTTCTGCAATGGGACGGATAAATATGATTCCCAGAACGGAAAACAGGATACCCAATGCAAATGCCACATAGACAAACAACGAAAAGTATCGGTTTGCTTTCTCTTTGTCACCCTCTCCAAAGGTTTTCGCCACAAGGGCAGAACCGCCGGTACCAAACATAAATCCGACCGTGGAAAGGATCATTAGAAAAGGCATGATCAGATTGACTGCCGCAAACGGTATTTTTCCGGCATAATTGGAGACAAAGAAGCCGTCTACCACGCCGTAAATCGATGTAAATATCATCATGCCGATACACGGCAGTGTAAATTTGATAAGTTTCCCATATGTGAAATGGTCTGAAAGTTGAATTTTCATGATGTCCTCCTAAACCAGTGTTCTGAAAAATCCGCTACGGCAACGGATAATTCTTTGATATTCCATTCACTTGTGTTGACAGTCAGATGATAAGCATCTCTTTGTCCCCAAGCCGAATTGGAAAGCAGTTCTCTTGTTTTAGAACGCATTTTGTCAATTTGCTTCATCTTTTGAATAAGTTCTTTTTCGGTGAGGTGTTCTCCCTCCGTGGAACGTTCCGTACAGCGTTTTATTTTTGCTGCCGTGTCGGCACAGACAAAAATATTTAAAGGATTGTACTCATTTAAGATCACATCGGCATTCCTGCCGACAATAACGCAGTCTTTTCCGAGAGCGGCGATTCTTTCAATCACCTTTTGTTGCTCGGCTAAGAGTACCATGCTGTCTGCATTCATATAGCGTGCGGAATGAATCGTCCTGCAATAGGTAAGCGGGATACTTTTCCAATCAAGGTTTTCTAACTGATGTTGTACATAATCGGCATTTAAGCCTTTGTTTTGCGCAATCGCAGTGATAATCGCACGATCGTAATAGTCAAAGTTCATAATATCTGCAAGTCGTTTGCCGAGTTTCCGGCCGCCTGAGCCGAACTCACGACTGATTGTAATTATTTTCATAATGGTTCCTTTCTTTATTCTGTTTCTAAAAATTCCCGTAAAAGAGCACACCGCTTTTGGCTTAATTTCAAAAACATTACGTTTTCTTCATCGCGAAACGCCGCAAAGACACGGTGTTCAGCCCGCAGTAAAGGAGTAAGGATTTCCTGTGCAGCAATTCTTCCCGAGGCAGTAAAGGCAATCTGTTTACTTTTCCGGTTACCGGAAATGGAAGTCAATTCAATGATTCCCTGTTGTTCTAATCCTTTGAGTGCAGTGTTAATCGTCTGGCGGCTGAAAAACCAGGTATTGCATATGTCTGCCTGGGTTACGGCATTTCCTTCCGTATAAACGGCATATAAGATCCAGAGCGTCGCGTCAGACAGATTGTGACGTAGGGCGTATCTGTGATACAGCTCGTCCAGTTCTTTGTTGCATTGATCCAGCAATGCGGAGTAATGAGCATATTTTTTTGTATCAGCGTTCAAGCTGTCACCTCCTTAAATTGTCCGAAAACGGACAAAACATATCTTAATCCGAAAACGGACAAAAGTCAACAATTTTCGACAAGGAAACACATCCAGTTTTAAAATAAGAATAGATAAAAAAACCGATACTTTCCTTTTTATGAGAAATAGGATATAATAGTCGCATCGGAACTATTTTCTATATATCGAATGATTTCAAGAGTAAATTTTCATTTTCTGTTTCCCAAAAGAAAATCCTATTTTGTTGTTGACTTTTTAAATAAAGTATACTATGATTAGAACATATTAACGAACATACGTTCATAAAAGGAGAATTATTATTATGGCAAAAGAAGATAAATTGAAAGCATTGGATGCGGCAATCGCACAGATTGAGAAACAGTACGGACAGGGTTCGATCATGAAGCTCGGTGATTCTAAGGCGAACATGAACGTCGAGACCATTCCGACGGGTTCTTTGAGTTTGGATCTCGCACTCGGCATGGGCGGTATACCGAAGGGAAGAATCGTGGAGGTTTACGGACCGGAGTCCAGCGGTAAGACCACTGTGGCATTACATATGGTTGCAGAGGTGCAGAAACGCGGAGGAATCGCAGGATTCATTGACGCAGAACATGCCCTGGACCCTGTGTATGCAAAGAATATCGGAGTGGACATTGACAATCTTTACATCTCACAGCCGGACAGCGGAGAGCAGGCGTTGGAGATTACAGAGACGATGGTGCGTTCCGGTGCGGTGGATATTGTGATTGTCGATTCTGTTGCGGCTTTGGTGCCAAAGGCAGAGATTGACGGAGATATGGGGGATTCCCATGTGGGATTACAGGCAAGACTGATGTCACAGGCACTTCGTAAACTAACCTCGGTGATCAGTAAGTCAAACTGTATTGTGATCTTCATCAACCAGCTTCGTGAAAAAGTCGGAGTTATGTTTGGAAGTCCGGAGACAACGACCGGCGGACGTGCCTTGAAGTTTTACTCCTCGATTCGTCTGGATGTAAGAAGAATCGAGTCTCTGAAACAGGGAGGCGAAGTAGTCGGCAACCGTACCCGTATCAAGGTTGTAAAGAACAAGATTGCACCGCCGTTCCGTGAGGCAGAATTTGACATTATGTTTGGACAGGGAATTTCCAAAGAGGGAGATATTCTGGATCTGGCAACAAATTTCGGAATCGTGAACAAATCAGGTGCATGGTATGCCTATAACGGAGAGAAGATCGGTCAGGGACGTGAGAATTCCAAGATTTATCTGAAAGAGAATCCGGCAATCTGTGATGAGATTGAAGAAAAGGTAAGAGCGCAGTTTGCACCGAAAGAGGAAAGTGAAGAGGCAGAGACAGAAAAAGAACCAAAGACAAAGACGGAAAAATCTGCTAAAGAAGAAGCTTAATGAAGATACAAAGTATAGAAGAATTAGAAAAGGGCAAACAAAAGATCAGCTTTGACAGCGGAGAAGTCCTGATACTTTACCGAAAAGAGGTAAACACCCATCGGTTAGAAGAGGAAATGCAGGTTTCACAGGAATTGTATCAGACGCTTTTATATGAAGTGGTCGGCAAACGTGCCACGAAAAGGGCAATGCATTTACTGGAGAGACAGGAGCGTACGGAACGTCAGCTCCGTGAAAAGCTGGCGGGCAGTCAGTATCCGCCGGAGGCGATAGAGCAGGCGGTCGAATATGTCAAGAAGTATCATTATCTGGATGATTTCCGCTACGCGTGTACTTTTGTGCGTTGCCAAAAGGAAAAACGCAGCATACAAAGAATGCGTCAGGATTTGTTCAGAAAAGGAATTGCAGACTCTGTCATTGAGCAGGCGATCACTGAGGAGGCAAATGAGGACGAGACAGCGGCAATCCGTCGTCTGTTAGAGAAAAAGGGCTATCACGAAGAAATGAGCAGGGAAGAGGCTTATAAGATATACCGGTTCCTATTGGGGAAGGGATATCGAAGCAGTGATATCCGTCATGTGATGGGCAGGTAAATTCAGAATATAACTGTAATTTGCCAAATCTGATAGTCAGCGACTACTTGACAGCATGCAAAATAAAGTATAAAATTTAAGTGTTGTTATTTATGACAGATAATTTAGACGTTTTGTTATAAAATGTACAATGAAAACTAAATAAAGGAGGTGCTCCTGTGCTACAGATATTGATTGCTGTAATTATCACACTTGTTGTGACTGCAGTCGTTACAGCCGCAATTACCGTATCCTATCGCAAGAAGGTAGCGGAGGCTAAGATTGGAAGTGCGGAAGAGAAAGCACGTGAAATCATTGATGAAGCGGTTAAGACAGCAGAGACCAAAAAGCGTGAGTCTTCTTTGGAGATTAAAGAAGAATCCATTCGTGCGAAGAATGAACTCGATAAAGAGATCAAGGAACGCAGAGCAGAGATTCAGCGAAATGAACGCCGTATAGAGCAAAAAGAAGCGAATATCGACCGCAAGTTAGAGGCAGTTGAGAAGCGCGAGGCGGGATTTGCAGCAAAAGAAGAAGAGATCAACAAAGAAAAAGCAGAAGTTGCAAGATTGCATGAAGAGCGTGTACAGGAACTGGAAAGAATCTCAGGATTAACCTCCGAACAAGCGAAAGAATATCTTTTAAGAACCATTGAAGATGATGTTAAGATTGATACTGCAAAATTAATCAAAGAGATGGAAAGTAAAGCAAAGGAAGAGGCTGGTAAGAAGGCAAAAGAGTATGTGGTAACCGCTATTCAGAAATGTGCGGCAGACCATGTTGCCGAAACCACAATTTCCGTTGTACAACTTCCAAATGATGAAATGAAAGGAAGAATCATCGGTAGAGAAGGTCGTAACATTCGTACATTGGAGACAATGACGGGTGTGGATTTGATCATTGATGATACACCGGAAGCTGTTATCCTTTCCGGATTTGATCCAATCCGAAGAGAGGTAGCACGCATCGCATTAGAGAAATTGATTGTAGACGGACGTATTCATCCGGCTAGAATTGAGGAGATGGTCGAGAAGGCACAAAAAGAAGTAGAGACGATGATTCGTGAAGAAGGTGAGGCGGCTACATTAGAAGTCGGTGTTCACGGAATTCATCCGGAACTTGTTCGTTTACTCGGTAAGATGAAGTTCAGAACAAGTTATGGTCAGAATGCATTGAAACACTCTATTGAGGTTGCTCAGATCGCCGGACTGTTAGCGGCAGAGATTGGCGTAGATGTCAGAACGGCAAAGAGAGCGGGACTTTTACATGATATAGGAAAATCAGTGGATCATGAGCAGGAAGGCTCACATATTCAGATCGGTGTGGAGCTTTGTAGAAAATACAAAGAGTCTCCGATTATTATTAATGCAGTAGAGTCACATCACGGAGATGTGGAACCGGAGTCCTTGATTGCATGCTTAGTACAAGCTGCCGATACAATCAGTGCAGCACGTCCGGGTGCGAGAAGAGAGACTTTGGAAACCTATTCTAACAGATTAAAACAATTAGAAGATATCACAAATGGATTCAAAGGTGTAGATAAATCTTTTGCTATTCAGGCAGGTAGAGAGATTCGTATTATGGTAGTTCCTGATCAGGTAAATGATGCCGAGATGGTATTGTTAGCTAGGGATATTTCAAAACAGATTGAAGCTGAATTAGAATATCCGGGTCAGATAAAAGTAAATGTTATCCGTGAATCAAGAGTTGTTGATTATGCGAAATAAATAACATTTGAACAAGACATAAAAGAGTAAAGCCGTTATATTCGAAAGAGTATAACGGCTTTTAAATAAGGAAAGGTATTATGAAAGAGAAAATCAAAAGAGTCAATCGTGAACTTGTAAGAAAGGGTGCTATTTTAGATATTTATTCTGATACGATGCTGTTGCCGAACGGCAAAACTGAGGAATGGGATATTGTAGAACACCGGCTTGGAGCGGCTGCGGTGGTTCCGGTTATGGATGACGGAAAAATCCTCATGGTACATCAGTATCGTCCGGCACTCGGAAGATGGACGCTTGAGATACCGGCAGGCTCAAGAGACAGTGTCACGGAGGATACCAAAATCTGTGCGGCAAGAGAGCTGGAGGAAGAGACAGGGTATCGCAGCGACAACCTCACAAAACTGATTGCGTTAAAGACTACGGTGGCATTCTGTAACGAGTCGATCGATGTCTATGTCGCAAAGGATCTGATTCCGTCCAAACAGCATTTAGACGAGGCAGAAGAAATTATGGTGGAAGCATTTGAGTTGGAGGAATTGTTGCAAAAAATCTATTCTTTTGAGATCGAGGACGGCAAGACGGTGTCCGCATTGCTTGCTTACAAAAACAGGAATAATTAAAACATTTGTCCCATAAACTGTGTTAAAGCTGTTTATGGGATTTTTATTTATGAAAAAGAAACGGATTTATCATTTGGACATGGTGTTTTTTGGCACGTTTTTTCTTGGCATTCTTCTTGCAAATTTGCTTCAGGGAAAATCAAAAAACCGCTTTTTTATGTTGAATGAGTACTATTTGCAACAATTCAAATATACGAAAATTAACACAAATCAATTCTTTTTTTATGTGGTAGAAAACCGCTTGCCGATCTTTGCGTTGCTGCTGCTTTTGAGCTTTACGGTAGTCGGAATCCTCACCCATATCGTGTTTGTGAGTTATTACGGTTTATCGTTCGGTTTCCTGTGCGTGATGGCAATCACAAATTTCGGGTGGAAGGGTTTCTTTTATGTGGTTGGATTTCTGTTTCCGCACTATCTCTTGTATTTGCTCTCTTACCTGCTGTTTTTAAAAATATTTTACAGAAAAAAAGAAGGACAGCACACAGAGAAGAAAACAATGGTTTTGCAAATCGGAGTGGTGTTGATTTTGTTCCTCATCGGAATGCTTTTGGAGGGATATGTGAATCCCGTATTGTTATCAAAAATATTAAAAATATTTTAACAATTTTTTACAATATCTGGTGCGTAAAAAAACGGGTTTTACGACATCTGGTAGTTTTATGTAAATCACTCAAAAACGGCTGAAATTATTCGTTGATTTTCTACAAAATCTTCATTATAATAATAGCTGTACCCTATTTTGGCAGATATTTTTCTGATAAAAAGGGGGATTTTGAGGGAAAACAAGGCAGGAATGTATCATGACAAATGACATTGATAATTTTATCACGTATTTGCAGGACGTGAAGAAAACATCCAAGAATACGCAGATTTCTTATGAGCGGGATTTGAAAAAAATGAATAATTTTTTACGGGAGCAGGGAATCACATCAGTGTCAGAGATTACAGAGACCGGTCTGAATTCATACATTTTATATTTGGAAAAAGAAGGGAAAAAGCCGTCTACGATTTCCAGGAGCATTGCGTCCATGAAGGCTTTTTTTTCATACTTGCAAAAGCAAGATTATGTAAACAAAGATCTGGCTGCGAATTTAAAAGCACCTAAGATTGAAAAGAAAATGCCTTCGATTTTAACACCGGACGAGACGGTACGTTTGCTAGAACAGCCGTCGGGTGATACTCCGAAGGAATTACGGGATAAGGCAATGTTAGAATTGCTCTATGCAACAGGCATCCGCGTATCAGAACTGATTGCCTTAAAACTTTCCGATGTCAACATTGCGATGGAATATCTTACCTGCAGTGATACACACAAAGAAAGAATTATTCCGTTTGGCAGCATTGCAAGAAAAGCGATTGAGAATTATTTGGAATCCGGGAGGCCGAAATTGGTCAAGGATGAAAGCTGTGATCTGCTGTTTACCAACTGTTCGGGTTCACCGATGAGCCGTCAGGGTTTTTGGAAGATTGTGAAGTATTACGGAAACAAGGCGGGAATTGTATCAGAGATTACACCGCATACACTAAGACATTCTTTTGCGGCACATTTAGTCAACAACGGTGCAGATTTGAAATCTGTGCAGGAGATGCTCGGACATTCGGATATTTCCACGACACAGATTTATACACAGATGAACCAGAGCAGGATTCGGGAAGTCTATACGAAAGCACATCCGAGAGGATAACTATTTATTGATAAAGAAACAGTACGTTAAAAATGAGTCTCAGACAAATGTCCGGGACTCATTTTTGGTATTTGTAATTATTGGTTCATTTCGGCTAATTCATAGATTAAGCGTTCTGTGGTCTCCCAACCGATACAAGGATCGGTAATGGATTTGCCGTAGGTGTGTTCGTTGACTTTCTGGCAGCCCTCCTCAATGTAGCTTTCAATCATCAGGCCTTTTACCATCGTCTTAATTTCAGAAGAAAGCTGGCGGTTTACCATCACTTCTTTTGCAATACGCACCTGCTCCATGTATTTTTTACCGGAATTGGAGTGGTTCGTATCAATCAAAGCCGCAGGGTTCACGACGTCCATTTTTTCGTACATACGGATCAGACGCATAATATCCTCATAATGATAGTTCTGTGTGCTGTTTCCGTGTTTGCTGACCGCACCGCGTAAAATCACGTGGGCAAGAGGATTTCCGGTTGTCTCAACCTCATAGCCTGCAAAAGCAAAATGATGTGGGTGCTGCGCCGCATAAACGGAGTTCAGCATTACTGCCAAATCACCGCTGGTCGGATTTTTCATTCCGGAGGCAACATCGAAGCCGCTGACGGTCAGGCGGTGGTGCTGATCCTCGACAGAGCGGGCACCGATGGCAACGTAGGAGAGCAAGTCCTCTACATAACCCCAGTTTTCAGGATATAACATCTCGTCGGCAGAGCTCAGCCCGGTTTCTTCTAAGGCACGGATGTGAAGTCTTCTGGTGGCAATGATACCCTCTAACATATCCGGTGCTTTTTCAGGGTCCGGCTGGGAAGCGATTCCCTTGTAACCCTCTCCGGTAGTACGAGGTTTGTTCGTATAGATACGCGGAACGATTAAAACACGATCCTTTACTTTTTCCTGAACCGGAACGAGCCGGCTGACATAATCAATAACAGGATCTTCGTGGTCTGCGGAACAAGGTCCGATGACTAACAAAAGGCGGTCATCTTTTCCTGTGATAATATCGGCAACCTCCTGGTCACGTCTGGCTTTTTGCTCTTTTAAAGCAGCGGAAAGAGGAAGCTGTTGTTTGATTTCGTCAGGTGAAGGTAATGCTCTTAAATAAGAAAAACTCATGATAAAAACTCCTTTATGTTAAAAAATAATTTGCTTTAATATCGGCAACCGGCATTTCACGATTTGTCCAACACTCAAAAGAGGCAGCTCCCTGATAAAGAAGCATATTAAGACCGTTCATCACAGGACAGCCGATCTGCTTTGCGTCATGTAACAGTCTGGTTTCCCTCGGGTTGTAAATGATATCCGATACGATGATATGCGGATCCAACAGCTCAGTCGGAATCGGTGTAAAAGAGGTATTCGGAGCCATGCCTACGTTGGTGGCATTTGTCAGAATCGCACTCTCTTCGATGGAGTGTTTCAACTGTGTGGTATCTGCAATATCATAAAGCGTTACTTTGCAGTCGGTAGCGTCTGTGACACGTTTTGCAAAAGCGAGAGCTTCTGGCCAAGAGGCATTTTGACGCTTGAACATATCAATCGAGGAAACGCCGTCCAATGCCGCCTGTGTACAAATAGCAGTTGCCGCACCGCCGGCACCGAGTAACGTCATCTTTTTGCCGATGATGGAAAAGCCCGCATCCTCGACGGAACGCATATAGCCGATACCGTCTGTGGTATGTCCAATCAAGCGACCGTTTTCATTGGTCACGGTGTTGACGGCGTTCGCCAACACGGCTGCCGGTGTCAGTTCGTCTACCAGATCAAGAATAGCTGTTTTATGAGGCATGGTCAGATTAAAGCCACGGATATTCAATAGCTTTAAGGCATGGACTGCCTGCTCTAAATCGGATGGTGCCACATCAAAAGCAAGATACACATAATCCAGATCTAAAAGCCGGAAAGCCATATTGTGCATTTGTGGGGAAATACTGTGAGAAACCGGGCTTCCGAGAAGACCTGTCAGCCTGGTTGTACCTGTGATTTCATACATGCTAAAACCTCCAAAACAGCGTAAAATCAATATTCAAGAATTATCTTAAAATAATTTTAAATAGATGTCAATGACTTGCAGTATCCAATTGAGTAAGCTATAATAAATCCAAACTTTTGTAAGGAGAAATTCCATGTCAGATAAGATACAGATCAAAGGCAGAGTGATAGGAGAGGGAAAACCCCTTATCTGTGTTCCTGTGGTAGAGGAACAGAAAGAACAAATCATTGATAATATCAAACTACTTGCTCAAAAAAAATGTGACATGATCGAGTGGAGAATGGATTGTTTTTTGCAGGTACAAAACAGTGAGGAAGTGGATGAGATTCTAACGGCGGTCAAACCGTATCTGGATCAGACCATCCTGTTACTGACCTTCCGTTCCAAACGTCAGGGCGGAGCCATGCAGTTAGAATCAAAAGAAATTATGGAGATTTATCTGTCCGCATTAAAACACGGTGTGGCAGATTTGGTAGATGTGGAATATTTTGAATATGTAAGGCCGACCAAAGCCCTTGCAATGTTAAAAGAGACCGGGGTGCTTACCGTCTGCTCCCATCATGATTTTGACCACACACCGGATGATGAGGTTATGAGCATGATCTTAGAAAAAATGTACGCAGGAGGAGCGGACATTGTAAAACTGGCGGTCATGCCAAATGACCGGGAGGATGTTCTTCGCTTGTTAAACATTACACAAAGTTTCAAAAAAGATTATCCGAACATACCGGCGATTACCATGTCAATGGGAAAAGAGGGCGTGATAAGCCGAATCAGCGGAGAAGTTTTCGGCTCCTGTGTCACCTTCGGTGCCTATGAAAAAACATCCGCACCGGGACAACTGCCGATGGAAGATTTGAACATTATACTGGAAAAAATTCACAATAGTATAGAAAAATAGAAATACGAGGAATCACAAAATGAGAGAAGAGAGGAATATCTACTTAATCGGATTTATGGGAGTCGGAAAAAGTACGATTTCCAGACAACTGCAAAAATTGCTGGGATGGAAAGAGATAGACACAGACCAATATATTGTCGGCAAAAAGAAAATGGCAATTACGGATATTTTTTCCGCATATGGGGAAGCCTATTTCCGTACATTGGAAACAAATATTTTAAAAGATATTTCAAAAGAACAAAAACAGATTGTATCCTGCGGAGGAGGTATGGCTCTGAAACAGGAAAACCGAAAAATCATGAAACAAAGCGGAAACGTAATCTTACTGACCGCTTCGCCTCAGACGATTTATGAACACGTAAAGGGCAAAAAAGAACGCCCCCTTTTGAACGGACATATGGATGTCGAGTATATCGCACAATTAATGAAAGAACGGGAAACTTACTATAAAGAAGCAGCTGATTATCAAATCGCAGTCGATGATCTGACACCGGAGAAAGCGGCAGCCCAAATAATCGAACTTTTAAATAAAGAGAGCAGATCATAAAAAGTGAAACATAAGACGAGAACAAGAGAGTCAACATCAAGGTTCTGTCTTATGTTTTTTCTTTTGCATTCCGACGCAAACAGACTCGGTGTCAGCGGCAGGTTCCCTGTCCGGGGTTCCCCTTTGCATGGTTTGAATTTCGCAGGAGCTTAGAAGTTCTTTCATTTCGTTCATAAACAGCAGCTTCCGTACACGGATGTACGGAAGAGATGCAGCCGAGCCCGGATGGCGAGTCTGCATCGGTTGCGTCCCCATTAGATAAAG
>CAKRJK010000016.1 GCA_934351705.1 uncultured Lachnospiraceae bacterium | reverse complement strand
TGTAATCATTGAGCCAAAGCCTCTTGCCTGTTTTTTCATTATCTCATATCCCGGATTTTCCGGCAAACCCGGGTAAAATACTTTTGTTACGATTGCCTGCTCTTTTAACCAATTTGCCAGTTTGATCGCATTTTCCTGTGATTTCTCCATTCGGATTCCCAGCGTTTTGATTCCTCTCAAGATCAGCCAGCAATCAAACGGTGCAAGTCCCGCACCTGTCGTTTTTATCAAAAATCTAAGTCTTTCCTGTATCTTTTCATTGTTGGTCACAAGAAATCCCGCCAGCGTGTCATTGTGACCTCCCAAAAACTTTGTTCCGCTGTGGACCACGACATCCGCACCCAGCTTCAACGGATTCTGGAAATACGGGGATAAAAACGTGTTATCTACAATCATGATCAGACTGTGTTTTTTTGCGATAGCTGCAATCTTTGCGATATCCGCTACGTTCATCATCGGATTGGTCGGCGTTTCTACATAGATTGCTTTCGTATTTGGTCGGATATAGCTTTCTATATCATCTTTGGAGCTGTTTACATATGTAAATTCATATCCGTTCTTTTTGGATACATTATCGAATAACCGGATACATCCGCCGTAAAGATCAGACTCTGCGATGATATGATCCCCCGGCTCAAACAGTTCCATAAGAAGTGTAATTGCCGCCATTCCGGTAGAGAGTGCAAACGCCTCGATTCCTCCCTCCAGAGAGGCAACCGTTTTTTCAAGCTGTTCTCTGGTCGGATTCTGAAGTCTGCTGTAATCGTAGCCTGTGCTTTTTCCGACACCCGGATGTGCATAGGTTGCCGTTTGATAAATCGGATAACTTAATGCTCCGTAATTTTCTGTTTGACCTTCTGTCTCCTCCAAATGCAGACATCGCGTATTTAGCCCTCTTTCCATAGCCCGATTCCTCCAATCTGATGTATCTTTTTATTATGCATCCATCTTAATACGAATCGTCATTTTTGCATAATTCTAATAATCTATGATTGTATATAGGAAAAAGCTATATCCACTGCTACTCTATATGCGGTCTGTCAACTGTTCAACAGCCGTTCGGCATAGTACACAGACTGCATAGCGTCTTTGCCGTAGAAATCCGCACCTATCATATCCGCATATTCCTGTGTCAGCACCGCTCCGCCAACCATGATCTTGCACCACGGAGCCTCTTTGTGAAGCTCTTTGATGCTTTGCTCCATGTTGACAACCGTGGTGGTCATCAACGCACTCAGCCCGACTAACGGTGCATGCTTCTCTACAACTGTCTCAACTATCTTTTTCGGCGGTACGTCTTTTCCGAGATCGATGACGTCATATCCGTAGTTCTCCAAAAGGACTTTTACGATATTTTTTCCGATATCGTGGATGTCACCCTTGACCGTGGCTATGACGATCGTCGCTTTTTTCTCCTGCGCCGCTCCGTGACTTTGTACATATTGCTTGATTGCCTCAAATCCTGCCTTTGCCGCCTCGGCACTCATCAAAAGCTGCGGCAGGAACATCGTACCTTTTTCAAATCCCTGTCCTACGACATCAAGTGCCGGAACTAACTGCCCGTTGATAATCTCCATCGGTTCTTTCGTCTTTAATTCTTCTTCCGTTGCCCGGTATGCCTGCTCTTTTAGCCCTTTGACAATACTGTCGGTCAGACTGATCTGCGTGGGTACGGTCGGTTTTGCCGTTGCAGTCTGACTGTCCGTTACCGCATAATTCTCGATATAATTCATACACTGAGGATCAAATCCGCCAAGTACGCAAAACGTATCGTATGCCTGCCGCATTGCCTTTGCATTTGGATTGATGATTCCTGCGGACAGACCGCTGTTCATTGCCATCGTAAAAAATGCCGAATTGATCAGTTCACGCTGCGGCAGTCCAAAGGAAATGTTAGACACTCCAAGCACTGTCTTTCCGCCTCTTGCGGTAATCTGTTTTACGGTATCCAGCGTGATCTTTGCCGATTCGTTGTTGGTACTCATCGTCATAACCAGTGCATCGATCACAATGTCTTTTCGGCTGATCCCGTATTTTTCTCCCGTCTCATATATCTTTTCGGCAATCGCAAGCCTGCCCTCTGTGGTGTTCGGGATTCCGTCCTCATCCAGGGCAAGTCCTACTACGACACCACCGTATTTTTTTACAAGAGGGAACACTTCCTCCATCACTTCTGCCTTTCCGTTGACGGAGTTTATCATCGGCTTTCCGTTGTAGATTCTCAAAGCCCGCTCCATTGCCTCGATGTCGGTCGTATCAATCTGAAGCGGAATCGGCATAATACTCTGAAGCTCATATACGATATTTTCCATCATGGCAGCTTCGTCTATCTCGGGAAGGCCTACGTTTACGTCTAAGATATGCGCGCCCGAATCCGCCTGTTTGACACCTTCCTCTAAAATGTAATCAATGTTGTTATCACGAAGTGCCTGTTTAAACTTGGATTTTCCGGTAGGATTGATCCGCTCTCCGATAATAACCGGTCTGCCACCCAACTCTACCGCTGTCGAGTAAGAGGTGACAAAGGTGTAGTTCTTTGGTGTGATCGGCGTCGGTGTGATATTTTTGCACTTTTCCACCATTGCCCGGATATGGGCAGGGGTTGTTCCACAACAACCTCCCGCAAACCATGCACCCATGTTGACAATCTCTTCCATGTCCTGTGCAAATTCCTCTGCTCCTACATCAAAAACCGTCCTTCCGTTTTCGGAACGCGGAAGTCCCGCATTTGGATTTACGATAATCGGAATCGACGCGTATTTCAGCAGTTCTTTGACGATTTCTTTCATCTGCTTCGGTCCTAAGCCGCAGTTGATTCCGAGTGCGTCCACACCCAGTCCCTCTAAGAGCGATACGACTACCTGCGGAGTTGCGCCCGTGAGCATTTTCTTACTCTCGTCAAAGATTACCGTTGCCATGATCGGCAGCGTGGAATTTTCTTTTGCCGCAAGCACTGCTGCTTTGAGCTCGTAGGTGTCACTCATAGTCTCTATGAGGATCAAATCTGCCCCCGCTTTTTCGCCTATGCGGATGATTTCAGCAAATACTTCTACCGCCTCTTCAAAATCCAGCGTTCCCATCGGCTTTAATAACTTTCCGGTCGAACCGATGTCGAGTGCAACATATGCTTTTTTTCCGACTTCCTCTACGGCTTTCTTTGCATTTTTGACTCCCGCCGTTATGATTGTTTCCAAATCTTCTTTGTATTTGAAACGGTTTGCACCGAAAGTATTGGCTAGGATAATATCTGCTCCCGCCTCTAAATACGCTTTATGGATCTGAATGATCGGTTCCGGATTTTTAAGATTCCATGTCTCCGGCAGTTCGCCCGCCTGCAAACCCTGCTCCTGGAGGAGTGTTCCCATGCCTCCGTCAAAAAACAATATTCTTTTTCCTATCTCATCTCTGATACTCATAGCTACCTCTTAGTTCTGCCGCCTATATGCACAATTTTTGTTTTCGCAGGACTCACAGCCCTCAATATGACATCTTGTCTGTTCGCCGCTAAGTCCCATAACCGCAGTGACTGATTTTTCAGGTATCATGACACCGCCCTCGGAAAGTACGATTCCGATTGTCTTTGCCGCATTCAGCACATTTAAAAAATCCGACTGATGCTCTAAGGATAAATCGCCGTAACCCGGACTGTATCTCGGTCTGATATACCATCCCTCTGCCGCCACCTGTTCTTCTATTTCTTTCTGGCACCGGTTACAGTAATCCTCGATCGCCGCTGCTCCGACTGCCTGAAGAACTGCTGCCTTGCTGATCTGTAATCTGGAATAACGGTTCATTAAGATGTCCGGTTCATTTCCCAAAGTTGCCGCAAAAAATATGATTTTTTGACAGCCCTTTAAGTTTTTTGCCAGATTCTTGCTGTGCATTTGCATCCCTGCTGCCTCTATCGTATCATTCTTTGTCACGTTCAGATCAAATATACGATATATGGAACGGGGCTGTGCAATCTTTTCTATCTGAACAATGCATTGCTCTATCAGTTCCGCGGTTCTCTCATCGGGACGATTCTTTCCGTACCCTAAGTACCGTTCAACCTCTTTTTTGTCAATCATGGATAATCTCCGATAAATTTTTCTGGATTCCCGCCGCTACCTCCGGTTTATTCATGGAATATACATGAATATTGTGGATTCCGTTCGCGATCAAATCGATGATCTGATCTGTTGCATAGGCAATTCCCGCCTGCTGCATTGCCTTTGGATTATCCCCGAAGCAATCCACCAGATTGCGGAATCTCTCCGGCATATTGGTTCCTGCCAATGTGCAGGCTGTCTTTACCTGCGATGCCCTTGTAATCGGCATGATTCCCGGAATAATCGGCACTGTGATTCCCTGCTCACGTACCCGGTAGAGAAAATTGTAATAGATATTGTTGTCAAAAAACATCTGGGTTGTCAGAAAATCGCAGCCCGCATCTACTTTTTTCTTTAAGTAGAAAATATCCTCTTTCTTGTTATGCGCATCTACGTGTCCCTCGGGATAGCATGCACCGCCCACGCAAAAATCTCCTCTTTTTTTGATGTGCTCCACAAGCTCTGACGCATATTGAAAATCTATAAACGGCTCTCCCTCAAAGTCTTTCGGTCTGTCACCTCTGAGTGCGAGCACATTTTCAATCCCCGCTTCTTTCATGGAATCTAAAGTTTTGTCAATGTCCTCTTTTCTCGCCCCGACACAGGTAAGATGGGATATTGCGGTAATGCCGTACTGCCGCTGAATGGCAGACGCGATCTGAACCGTGTTTGCCCTTGTACTTCCGCCCGCACCGTAAGTAACACTCATATAGCTCGGTTTTAAAGACGCCACATCCAGAGCCGCCTTTTGAACCGTTTCGTAATCTGCTTCTGCCTTAGGAGGAAACACCTCAAAGGACAATGTAATTTTATCTTTACCGAGAATTTGGCTTAATTTCATGCTGTTGCCTCCTTAGACATCTCATTGTGTACTAAAAGTGTACTATGATTTGGAAGGCAATTCAAGATTTGCGTTCATATGACATTTCTATATTGAGATATAGCTAAAAGCTATAACAGACGTTGTATTATTTCTAATTTTTGCCGCATCATTGAATATCTTTTTTACAAATGTTTTAAATGCAAATCCGAATCCGAATGAGGTATCTTCATATCTGTCGTATCAATCATTAAGACCATCTATGCCCATCCTCCGTTTTGTATTTGCTGTTATTTTTTGGTGATCACTGCTACCGCACACGGCATTCTTCCCTCGACAACCGTGTATTCCACATCCTGATAGCCCGCTTTTTCAAAAAATTGCTTGTATGTAACCAGATCAAACTGTCTCTTAAAATCCGCTCCTGCCATCTCAAGAATCCGCACAGCTTTTCTGCTGCTTTCACCCGATTCATTGATATAGGTCGGAATAATCACTTTTCCTCCCGGTTTGCATACCCTTACCAATTCTTTGACCGCCGCCTGCGGATCTTCCAACAAATGGATGACATTTCCTGCAACCACTTTATCAAAACGGTTGTCGTAGCATCCGAGCCTGTTTATGTCAGCGCGTCTTACCTTTACATTATTGTATTTTTTACACTTTTTTGCCGTCTGCTTTAACATGCCCTCAGAGAAATCCGTTGCCACCAGTCCTTTGCACTTAGCGGCAATACATTTACTGATGGCTCCCGTTCCGCAAGCACACTCCAGCACAATATCATTTTTGTCTATCTCCTCGGATACCTTTTTTCCGAGGTTTTGAAATACTTTTCCGTTGTAGATTGTTTCAAATAAATTGTACAGACCGGATACCTTATCCCAGAACATTTTCTTTCCTCCGTTTCTGTGATCCTGTTTAACCTTTACAGAACTCTTCTATTTCTTTTTGCAGCAGACGGAATACGTTTGCCACAAGATAGCCATCCGCAATCGCATGATTTAAGCGAACGCTGATCGGCATCACCAATCTTCCGTTTTCTTCGCGGTATCTTCCCCAGTTGACGATCGGTGCAAAGAACAAATATCCGTCCGGCAGCTCGATATTCAAAGAATCATAGGACAGCCACGAAATATAGGACGCATCAAACCAGTTTGGATGGTTTTCCATATCAAGTCTGTATTCTCTTGTCTGTTTTGCTTTTTCAACATCCTCCACTGCCCGTTTGTAAAACGTCTCATAATCTTCGTAATATGTTGTATACACCGGTGTACAGGTCTCCGTATCATCGTGGAATATGTACTGTGTCGGGTTAATCGTATCGTAGCAGATCAATTCTTCTGTCTGCCAGAGATAGCCCATCTTGTAATCGTCTCTTGAATTCAATACCTTTGAAAGAAGGTAAAGAAAATTAATATAAAACTTTGTGCCGTTCTTTTTGGAATGCTCCACAAGATCGGTCACATCAACTCTTGCCGTCATTGAGGTGGAACATTTGCAGTCCTCCGAAAAATGACGGAATACTCCCTTTCGGTAATATGTTTCTTTATTTATTAATCTGTATGCCATTTCTTTTTCCCCTGTTTCAATAAACTTCTTTTTCCTTGTTATCTTTTTTCCTTATGTGCCGTGATAATCGTGTAGCTGTACGCATTTACTGTGATTACACAGCCATCCGCATTGATATACCAGTTTTTTCCGTTTCTTGTGATAACGGCATTTGCGGAATTTATTTTTGTTTTACACCAACCTTACAAAAAAAGACTTTTTTCTCTTTCATTGAGATTTTTTCTACCTGATAGCCGTATTCTGTCAGTTCTTTTTTATATGTTAAAAAAGAATGATCGATCGGCACGCCGGCAACCTTCTCTATCTCATCAAAGGACATTGTAAAGGACGTACTTTGATTTTTTTGAATGTAATCCAATAAAATATCATATTTGCTCATGGTTTCTCCTGTCTGTTACTTTTGTGGCAATGACCTTATCCTTTGCCCCAGAATTGCTTTCCGTTTCCAGCCCGGGTGTCACCGCAGGGTGCAGCTCCAGCCAATGTTCTTTTGTCATATAATTTGTATGACCTATCCTGACCTCATTCATCAGCGGTACCGGCACCTCATCACAGGTGTGATGATATAAAAATCCCAATTTCTCCTGAACCCTCTTGGATTTATGATTTCCGTCATAATAGCCGCACCAGACCGTTGTCATTCCCAAATCTTCAAAACCGTGACGCATAAGCTCCGTAGCAGCCTCCGGCATATACCCTCTGCCCCAGAACGGTTTTCCGATCCAATAACCGAGCTCACATTCATCGTCCCGCTCTGTCATATCCGTATGCCCGTTGAGTTTCAGTTCTACCGCACCGATTGCTCTGTCGTTTTCCTTTTCGCAAATCGCATAACACTCCGCTCCGTTAAAGACATTTTTGATAACCTCCAGACTCTCTTCTATACTTTTATGTGCAGGCCAGCCTGCAATCGGTCCGACTTCCGGATCCTTTGCATATTCAAAAAGACTTTCGGCATCTGCCTCGGTCCATTTCCGAAGCTTTAACCTCTTTGTCGTTAATATCATTTTCTTACCTCCAAAATTACAATTACTTTTGTCTTATCCTTGCTATCCTGATTATATTTTACTTGTTCACGGTAATTATCAATAGTCTTGTTTTTTAGAAAAATGTGTCTATTTTATAGACATCTGTTTTTATTTAGAAAGACCGATACTGCTTTATCAGCCTGTCGATCTCTTGATTCATTTGTGCTACCACAGACGCAGGCTCGACGATTTTTACCCCATCACCAAGACCGATGATCCATGCAAAAAACTGCCTGCTGACTGCCACCTGCACGCTAATCTCAAAATGCCGCTCATCTTTGCGGATGATCGGAACGTCTTTTCCGAATCTGTCAATCATGACACCCGCCAGACTGTTGTCACACTCAATACGCACCCGTTCTTCTTTTCCGCCATACATACCGAATGTCTTTGTGGTGTATGCCACCATATCAAAAGAGTGGAATACTTCTTTTCCTTCTCTTTTTTCCCCGTTGGACTTAATATGCAGCATTTTATCCACACGGAAATGCTTAATGATACCCTCCGCACTGTCGTACGCGATAAGATAATAATTCTCATCATCCCACGATAATGCCCACGGACTTACCCGGTACAATGCTCCGCCGTGCCGCAATTCCATCTTTTTATCAACACTCCACTGAAAATACTGGAACGTGATCTGCGAATTTTCTCCTATGGCGGTATGTATCCTGTCCACATTATAATAAATACTTTCATTCATTGTCTTTACTCTGTCCGACACAAAGACTTGTCTGTGAAGCTGGGTTGCCTCATATTTGCTTGCCAGTGCCTCGATTTTCTTGATTAGTTCGTTGGACTTTTTCGCGGTGATAAACTTTGCCGACTGTACAGAGTCCACCAGAAGCTTCAGCTCCGCAAGTTCAAACTGCCTGTTCCCCACATGATAATAATAGGTTCTGTCCTCCTGCTCTCCGATAATGTCAATCCCGTAAACCCGCAGACATTCTATATCGCTGTAAATGCTCTTTCGCTCCGCACTTACTCCATATGCCGCTAACGCGTCAATAATCTCGGACATCGTAATGCTGTGTGTTTCGTCTGTCCGCTCTAGCATGATTTTCATAAGATAGATTAATTTCAGTTTCTGGTTTGATGACTTTGCCATATAGGGTCTTCCTTTCGATTTCTTTTCATCAGAAGTACATCCAATTACTAGATTTGGATAACTCTCTTTTGCTTCTATAAAACTGAGTAATTTTATCTTACATCAGTTTGGAGGTTTACACAAACTTTGGGATACTCTCATTTTTTGAACAAAATAACAAAGGGCGAACACGAATAATGATCGCCCTTTACCCTTTAATGCTTCATACAACTATATGGTCTTTAGCTTATTGTATTGCTTTTTCCACGCTCTAGAAGGCCTTTTACATATATGATCCACTGTACAAAAAGCACACACCTCTGGAATCATGTTAGATGCGCATATATCCGGGTTATTTGCACGACACCCCTCCGTTTGGTTTTCCGAATCTTTTTCCCTCAAAGGCGCATTAAAAGGCACCATTAACTCCTTCATTATTCTACCTCCTTAATACAACGCACTTTTATATGACTGTACTTTTTCTGATGCATCCTCTTCTATATTACTAATAACAGTCTTTTCAATCAGTTGCATATATTCTCTAATATATGCAACATCTATTTTGCCTTTTTTCTTCGGTATTTCTACTTTTGTTTCGTAGAAAAGGCGATCAAAATCCCTTACTAATGCACTCTTATATACTTCACTACTTTTATTGAACCAAATAGAGAAATACTGTCCTACCGCTTCATCAAATCCATCAAATAATGGTTTGACGGTTTTTGTGAATTGTCCGGCATAATAATCATGGCTCATATAGAAAAACTTCATTTGCAACATTCCGACTGCCAATACATTCCCACTAATTTTGTGGTCTTCATCAAGATATTTCACATATCCTGCTATTCCATTATTTTCAACAGTTCGAGTAAAATATGGATATTCATCAGTAGAATCAACAAATTCAAAACTGCCCTTGTTTAATGTTGCATTATTCTCTATTTTAAATAAATCCTTTGCTGAAACTTGGCAAAAAATGCCACCTTTTTTTATATATCCATTTCTAAGCTTTTCTAGTTCTGAGTTTTCCTTCGCTTTTTTACCATTAGATTTTAAGGATGCTTTCCATGCTAAATAATCACTTGTTAAAGAAGTAAAATCATCTTCCTTTGGAACTGTATCTATTTTCTTATGCTGAGCGAATGTCCAATCATTTCCTGCGAGAGTTACTGTATCTTCAATATACGTATCATCTGTAAAATATTGCATGTATTTTTTTCCATATAATACAATATTTACCGCTTCCTCATATCTCTCTCGTGCATGATCCGTATCGCGCAAATTAGTTGAAATCGTTGCTTTTTTTCTATTTTGTCTTGTGTATCCATCATATGAAAAATCTAAGAATTTCACAACCTGCTTAGTGTTATGAGGTTTTCCAACATCAAATACATATATTGCAGTTTGAACATTAGCTTTATTCTTAAATATATCTGCCATATGTATACTTGCAACCAAGGTATTTTTTTTCAATATTTCCTGTGTATATGGGAGTCCGGTTCCACTTCCAGCATTTTCTTGAATCAATACCACTGCTCTTCCACTTTTCATTCTTGTAAGTGCTTTTGCTACAAATACAAATCCTTTTCCTGGTGCTGAATATGGCGGATTCAAAAGCAGAACATTTGCAGGGTATTTTTTTCCTTTATTTTTTCCTTGTTCATATTTTCCATCAAATTCAAGCAAACTATCCATATGCAGAATATTGGAAGATCCATCCTGCATAAGAATCATATTCAATACAGCTAGTAGATAAATATCAGATCTCTTTTCGACACCAAGTAATTGAGCATACTTAATCGACTTGATTTTCTTATCTAATTCTTTAACACTGCTTATATTCTTTTCCGCATCTTTTATCATTAATTTCATCGCAGATACAAGAAAACCCGCAGTTCCTACAGTATAGTCCCAAACATAACTATCCATATTCACTTGTGCAATTTTAGCCATCATGTCAGTTACATAACGAGGTGTAAGCACTACATCATTTTTATCACTATCCGGAATATCAACCCAATCGTTCAATATATTAAATAGTTTTCCGGTAAAATCCAAATGTTTTGCTGATGTGAAAACTGGCATAATATCATTCTTAACTATGGTATATACACTTTTTAGTTTACTCTCACCATTTTCTGGCATCCAAAGATTAGAATACAAAAAAACATGTGAAAGATCTGACACTACCATTTTTTTCTTTTCTTCCGGTATCTTCCTTTCAGCCAAAAAAGAATCTATTTTATTCAGTATGACAACACCATCATTGTCTTTTTTCCCCAACTCTCCCTTCAGTTCTGATATCTCAAGAGGTGACACTTTATTAGGTACCCCATATCCTGCCATTATCATACCTGCAATCAATCCTACTCTCGATCCTTCAGATATTTTAAGGTCTTCATGCATTGTCTGATTCAGCTTCTTTAGTTTTAATTCAATTAAACTCTCAAATTCTTTGGTTTTTGCTTCCTTTTCTTCTTCTGTCAAATTTATATTTCTTATTTCTTCAACAAAGGCATCCGCATTTTTAGGCAACATAAAAGATATATCCGAATATGCTTTTAATCTCTTGGCTATACCAAAGTTTTCATCAGATACATAATATACACTTATTTCTGTTACAAGATTTTTCCCTTCCTCGTATCCATTTACGCCAATGGCTATAGCTTCTTTATAGCTAACTGTGTAATCAATTATTGCTTTTGCATAGTGAACAGCACCATTTACCGCATAATTCTTTACATTATTTGTATTAACTGAACCATCCTTTTTTGTATTATCAACCTCGCCGTCATCATTCAGTTTTTCCAGTCTGCCCTTAGTTCCTTTCACTTCAATCATTACAGGAATATATTTTGCAGACTTAGTTTTTATCAAATACTTTATATCAGGATAATTCGACCCATCTCCACCACCTTTAGATTGAGCAGACTTTAATGCATTATCTATCTCCGCATTTATTCCTTCTGTCTTTGTATAATACTTAACCTTTCCAAATTGTTTTTTGATTTTATCTTCAACCTGCTCTTCCACACTACGAGCTTTCTTAACTGCCATTTATTTATCCTCGCCTTCTGTTTTTTCGTTATTTATGATTTTTTGTGCTTCTTTTAAGGCTGTTCTTCTAACAAACTCACTGTAAGAAGCATATGCTTCTAATCGAGATGCAAGTTTAAGTTTTTCCATCTCTTCTTGTGAGACACGAATACTCATAGTTATGTCTTTATTCATATGTACACCTCCACAAGTTTATTATATATTCTATGCATGCAGATGTCCATACAATGTATTACACAAAAGCAAAAAAATAATCCCCTTATGGAGATTATTTTTATCAGCTTTCTGTCACTTCTCACTATTTGGGTGTAAATTGGGTATATTTTTGATTTCTCGTCGTACTACACCCCGCTATTTTACGCCATTTCTTAGTTCAAACTCTTCATCGTCGGGAGCTTTTTCGCTCTTGCTGTAAAGGTCTGTAAGATGATTTGTATTTCTTTAAATCATTACAGCAA
>CAKRJK010000015.1 GCA_934351705.1 uncultured Lachnospiraceae bacterium | reverse complement strand
CGGTAGAGCAGGCGGCAAGAAAAATCGGACTGGCATTCCAGATACAGGATGATATTTTGGACATCATCGGTACGCAGGAGGAGTTGGGAAAACCAATTGGTTCCGATGAGAAGAACCACAAAAATACCTATGTTGCATTAGAGGGTATGGAAAAAGCAAAAGCAGAAGTAAAAAGACTTTCGGAGTCTGCATTAAACGAATTAAAAGAGCTGCCGTATGAGAATGAATTTTTATATCAGTTGATCGAACAGCTTATAGAGCGTAAAAAATAGAGGTGTTTATCACATGGTATTGGAAAAAATAAAAAAGGCGAATGATATTAAGAAACTTACGCCGGCGGAATTAGAGATATTGGCAGGAGAGATACGCCAATTTCTGATAGAAAAAATATCGGAGACAGGCGGACATCTCGCATCCAATCTGGGTGTTGTAGAGCTTACGATGGCACTGCACCTGGTATTTGATCTTCCGACAGATAAGATTATCTGGGATGTCGGACATCAGTCATATACACATAAGATCCTGACCGGAAGACAGGCAGGATTTGACGAACTTCGCAAATACGGCGGAATGAGCGGTTTCCCGAAACCGGGAGAAAGCAGATGTGATGCGTTCGGAACAGGTCACAGCTCGACGTCAATCTCGGCAGGACTGGGATATGCCAGAGCCCGTGATATTTTAAATCAGGATTATAAGGTGGTTTCCGTGATCGGAGACGGGGCATTGACCGGAGGAATGGCGTTTGAGGCACTCAACAATGCCGCAGAGATTAAGAAGAATTTTATTATTGTTTTAAATGATAACAATATGTCCATCTCCAAAAATGTAGGCGGCTTGTCCAATCACTTAAACAGCCTGCGAACCGCAGAATATTACAATGAATTAAAAGAGGATGTCACCAACTCGCTGAGCAGGATACCGGTGTACGGCGAGCGGATTGTCGAGAAGGTGCGAAAGACCAAGAGCAGTATCAAGCAGTTGATCATACCGGGAATGATTTATGAGAACATGGGGATCACATATCTCGGACCGGTGGACGGTCACGATATTGCAAAAATGACAAAGGTGTTCAAAGAAGCGTCCAGAGTGGAAGGTCCTGTGATGGTGCATTGCATTACCCAGAAGGGACGCGGCTATATGCCGGCAGAACGCTATCCGTCACGTTTCCACGGAGCGGAGCCGTTTGACATCAAAACGGGATTGCCGAACAGAAAAAAACAAAAACCGGATTACACCGATGTCTTTTCAAAAGAAATCTGCCATATTGCAAAGGAAAACGGCCAGGTTGTTGCAATTACGGCGGCAATGCAGGACGGAACGGGCTTGAAGAGATTTCACAGGGATTATCCGCAGCGTTTCTTTGATGTGGGAATTGCGGAAGAACATGCCGTGACGTTTGCGGCAGGTTTAGCAGCGGGAGGAATGATCCCGGTTGTTGCGGTGTATTCATCCTTTTTGCAGAGAGCCTATGACCAGATCCTTCACGATGTCTGTATCCAGAATCTTCATGTCGTGTTTGCCATTGACAGGGCAGGGCTGGTCGGAAGCGACGGTGAGACACATCAGGGTATTTTTGACCTTTCGTATCTTTGCAGTATCCCGAATATGACGGTGATGGCACCGAAGAACAAATGGGAGTTTGCGGATATGCTTCGATTTGCAATTGATTTTCAAGGACCGGTTGCAATCCGTTATCCGCGCGGAGAAGCTTATGACGGATTGGCAGATATGCGTACCTCTGTCATGTACGGCAAGAGTGAAGTAATCTGCGAGGAGAAGGAGATTTGTATTCTGGCACTCGGAAGCATGGTAAAGACCGCGTTGGAGGTATGTGCAAAACTCAAAGAAAAAGGATATGTCTGTTCACTTGTCAACGCACGGTTTGCGAAGCCGATCGATACGGTGACGATTGATTATCTGGCGAAAAGCCATGATTTGTTTGTTACAATGGAAGAAAATGTGGCAAGCGGAGGTTTCGGTACGCAGGTAGCGGCGTATTTGCAGGATAGCGGGTATCCGTGTGAACTGTTGCAGATTGCGATTGAGGACGAGTATGTGGAGCACGGAAATGTGGACATCTTATATCGGGAAGTAGGTCTTGATGCAGAAACTGTGACGGACAAAATTATAGCAAAGCATATGGAGAGCAAATGAAAGAAAGATTAGATATTTTATTGGTAAATAAAGGGCTTGCACCTTCGCGGGAGAAGGCAAAAACAATGATTATGGAGGGCAATGTTTTTGTCAATCAGCAAAGGGAGGACAAAGCCGGAACAAAGGTGTCGGACGATGCTGTGATCGAAGTGCGGGGAAACACGCTGAAGTATGTCAGCAGAGGTGGTCTGAAATTAGAAAAGGCAATGACACATTTCGGGATTTCTTTGAAGGATCAGGTCTGTATGGACATCGGAGCTTCTACCGGAGGATTTACGGACTGTATGCTTCAAAACGGTGCAAAAAAAGTCTATGCGGTGGATGTCGGATACGGACAGTTTGCATGGAAATTACGCACAGACGAGCGTGTGGTCTGCATGGAAAAGACAAATATCCGTTATGTGACACCGGAGGATATAGACGACAGACTCGATTTTGCGTCCGTGGATGTTTCGTTTATCTCACTGTCCAAAGTACTTCCGGCGGCAAAGGAACTGTTAAAGGACGGCGGTCAGATGGTGTGTCTGATCAAACCGCAGTTTGAAGCAGGACGGGAGAAAGTCGGGAAAAAAGGAGTGGTCCGCGATGCGAATGTCCATCGTGAAGTGATCGAAAAGGTTATTTCCGATGCAAAGGAATTGGGATTTTCCATATTACATCTGGAGTACTCTCCGATAAAAGGACCTGAGGGAAATATCGAATATCTGGTACATATACAAAAAGGCAGCTCTGAGGGAGAGCACATTGACGTTGACGCAGTGGTAGCGGCAGCACACGGAGATTTAGACTAATTATGAAACATTTTTTTATTGTGACGAACATACAAAAGGATAAAGACGCATCCCTGACGAATCAGTTGAAAGAGTATATAGAGAAAAAGGGAGGCACTTGTTCTTACTATCTGAGCAGCGGCGGCAAAGAGAGCGTAGACTGCGTCAGTCCAAACCTGCTCCCAAAGGAGACCGAGTGTGTCTTAGTACTTGGCGGTGACGGAACGTTGATACGTGCGGCAAGGGATTTACATGAACAGGGAGTGCCTCTGATCGGTGTCAATTTGGGAACACTGGGTTATCTTTGTGAGCTGGAGAGAGCAAATGTCTATACTGCGATCGATGAGATTATGCAGGGCAATTATATGATAGAACGGCGGATGATGCTGGAGGGATATTGTATCGTGAATGGCGAACGGACAGAAAGTCAGGTAGCCTTTAATGATATCATCCTTCATAGAAGCAATCAGTTTTCCGTAAAAAAGATTGTACTGCGTGTCAACGGGGAATATTTAAGTACTTATACGGCGGACGGCATGATCATTGCATCGCCGAACGGCTCCACAGCGTATAATCTGTCAGCAGGCGGACCAATCGTAGATCCGAAAGCAGAGCTTTTGCTGGTTACCCCGATCAATCCGCATAATTTAAATTCCAAGAGTATTGTACTCAGTGCGGAGGACTGCATTGAGATTGAAATAGAAGAAAGAAACAGCGAATCGGAGGAGATTGCGGAGGCGAGCTTTGACGGAGATTATCCGATTCGTATGGGAGTGGGAGATAAGCTGTTTGTGCGCAAAGCAGAAAGTTCAGCCCAGATTTTAAAACTTAGCAAGCTCAGCTTTTTGGAAAACCTGAGTAAGAAGATGCAAACCTATTTATAGGACAGGATACATCGAAAGGAGTAGACATGAAATCAAAACGTCATGCAAAAATTTTAGAAATTATCAACAAGAACGAAATCGAAACACAGGATGAATTATCCGAAAAATTAGAGGCGGAAGGCTATCAGGTCACACAGGCAACGGTTTCAAGAGATATCCGTGAGCTGCGTTTGACAAGGGTGGCAATGAACAGCGGCAAACAAAAATATGTGCAGCTGACCGAGACAAACGGCAATATGGCAGAAAAATACATCCGTGTTTTAAAAGATGGATTTGCCTCTATGGATATGGCACAGAACATATTGGTGATCCGCACGGTTGCGGGTATGGCAATGGCAGTTGCGGCGGCATTGGACGCTATGAATTTCCATGAAATCGTAGGTACGATTGCGGGAGATGACACGATTATGTGTGCAGTGCGTTCGGTGGAGGATAATGAGAATCTGATGGAGCGTCTTCGCAGAATATTAGGAGAATAAGGAGAAAGAATGCTAAGAAATCTACATGTGAAAAATTTAGCTTTGATCGACGAATTGGAGGTTGATTTTGAGCAGGGACTCAATATTTTAACCGGAGAAACGGGAGCCGGAAAATCTCTGATCATCGGGTCGATCGGAATGGCACTTGGCGAGAAAGTACCAAAAGAGATGATAAAGGAAAATGCAGACTATGCATTGGCAGAACTGGTATTTGATGTTATGGATACCGCGAAAGTGCAGCAGTTAAAGGATATGGACATCTATCCCGAGGACGGAACGGTGATTATGAGCCGAAGAATCTCGGGTGGGAGAAGTGTTGCAAAAATTAATTCCGAGAGCGTTTCCGCAGCAAAATTAAAAGAAGTTGCGGGACTTTTGATTGATATTCACGGACAGCATGAACATCAGTCGCTTGTACAAAAAAAGCATCAGTTAATGCTTTTGGATGAGTATGCCAAAGACGATCTGGCTAAGGTCAAAGAGAACGTCAGACAGTCTTATGAGGCATATACCGAAATCCGACAGGAATTAGAAGAAAATGATCTGGATAAAGAGCAGCAGAAAAGAGAACTCTCTTTTTTGCAGTTTGAGATAGATGAGATTCAGCGGGCGAATCTTGAAATCGGTGAAGATGAAGCATTGGAAGAACTTTACCGCAAAATGATAAACGGCAAAAAGATTATGGAAGCCTGCATGACGGCACAGCAGCAGACCTCGGACGGAGCAGAGAGTGCGTCAGACAGACTGGGAAGGGCTGTCAGAGAATTATCTTCGGTGTCCGCTTACGACAACAAGATCGAAGATTTGGAAGAACAGCTTGCACAGATAGACAATCTTTTGAATGATTTTAACAGGGAGCTGGCAGACTATATCAGTCAGAGTGAGTTTGAGCAGGAGTCTTTTTATGAGACAGAACAGCGTCTGGATGAAATCAACCATTTAAAATCAAAATACGGAAATACGATCGAACAGATTCTTGAGGTATGCAGTCAAAAAGAAGAGCGTGTCAGAGAATTGGAAGATTATGATGCGTATCTGGAGGAGTTAAAACAAAAAGAAGCGACAGCAAAAGAAGAGCTCAGCCTGTACAGCCGAAAATTGTCCGATATGCGAAAAAAATATGCAAAAGAGCTGTCGGCACTGGTGGAAGAACACTTAAAAGAATTGAATTTTGAGACCGTTCGTTTTGAAATGCACTTTGAGGAGTGTGACCACTTTACCGCGAACGGAATCGACGATGCAGAGTTTTTGATTTCCCTGAATCCGGGGGAGAGTATCAAGCCGTTAAAGGCAGTTGCATCCGGCGGCGAACTTTCCAGAATCATGCTGGCACTCAAAACGGTACTGGCAGAAAACGATGAGATCGAGACGTTGATCTTTGATGAGATTGACACGGGAATCAGCGGTCGCACGGCACAAAAGGTTTCCGAAAAAATGAATTTGATAGGAAAGAACCATCAAATTATCTGTATCACACATCTTCCGCAGATTGCGGCGATGGCAGACACACATTTTCTGATTGAAAAACGGACGGAACAGGATAAAACGCATTCGCACATCGTCAAATTAGATGCCACAGAGAGCGTGGAAGAGCTGGCAAGAATGCTCGGCGGAGTGAGTATCACAGATACAGTACTGGAGAATGCACGCGAAATGAAAAATCTCGCACAAAAAACCAAAAAATCCTAGTTTGAAAAATTCAGATATTCACATACTAAAAAGAGGATAAAAGGATGTGGATATCAATGAAGAAAAAAATAAGTATCGGTGCAGTATGCCTTCTTCTGTGTTTCGGGTACCGGACACTCGCTCATGCAATTCCCGACAATGTATCGGTCAGACAGGGTGAGGAGTTTCAGTTAGAAAATCAGTTGCCGGTTACTTTTGAAAAGGTAAATGAGAAAGAAAAAGAAGAGGTCACCTTAGTTTCTCTGATTTTGAACGGAAAAGAGACTAAGGGCACAGAGAATGCAAAAAATTCTTATATCATATCTTGCAAATTAATGGGAATCTTTCCGATGAAAGAGATTCATGTGGAGGAAGTGGAGACAAGGAAACTGCTTCCGGGCGGGATTCCGGTCGGAATCTACGTCAAGACAGACGGAATCATGGTCATCGGCACAAGTCCTGTCAACAGTGCCGCAGGCGGCAGTACAGAACCGTCAAAATATCTGCTGCGAAGCGGTGATTATATCCAGACAATCGATGGGGAAAAGGTAGACACAAAAGAAGAATTGATGCAGAGGATCAATGATTCTAAGGGAAACCGGATGTGTTTTGGCATTCGGCGGGATGGTGAGTTGATTGAGGTTGCATTAGAACCGGTGCTGACCGCAGAAAACACATACAAGGCGGGAATCTGGGTTCGTGATGACCTGGCAGGAGTGGGAACAATGACTTACGCGGCAGCCAACGGTGCTTACGGTGCATTGGGACACGGGGTAAGTGACGTAGATACCAGTACGCTCATTCAGATGGATATGGGACTTTTGTATCGGACGAACATTGTAGGGATTGTCAAGGGCGAAAAGGGCAGTCCGGGAGAGCTCAGCGGTGTGATCAATTACAGCAATATCTACTGTATGGGAGATGTTACGGAAAATAAAGTGACCGGAGTTTACGGCAGGGTGAATGAACTGCCGGAGGAATTACGGCAGGTTTCGGAAACGGAGATTGGATACAAGCAGGAAGTACAACTGGGTGAGGCAAGCATTGTAAGTACGATAGAGGGAGAGCGAAAAGAGTACAAGATTGAAATTACCGGAGTGGACTATCATCCGAAGGAGCGGAATAAAGGCATTAAATTTGAAGTGGTGGATGAAGAATTGATCCGATTGACCGGGGGAATCGTGCAGGGCATGAGCGGAAGCCCGATTATCCAGAACGGCAAGATTATCGGTGGGGTAACCCATGTATTTGTCAATGATCCGACGAAGGGATATGGGATTTTTATTGAGGAAATGTTGGAGGATTGACCGAGGTATTAGGAGAGAGCCGTGTGGTTTTAAAAATAAAACGGGGATTTTTGAAATAAGATATAAGTGTCAAAATTATTATTTCAAAAACTAGGTTGTTTTTTGAAATAAAAGAGGTATAATAAGTATAGTTATTTCAAAAAGAGGTGAAAAGTATATGAATCGAGCAGGAATCTATGTTGACAATTTAACCGGGGAGGCTGCTTATCAATCTTTTGAACCAAATCCATTGCCCCCGGTGCCGGAAATCGAGATAGATGAGGAAATGATAAGACTCTTAGTAGATGCAAATAAGCAACTTGTAAAACTCGATACCGCATCACAGCTAATTTCAAATGCTGATTTGTTTATATCAATGTATGTCAGAAAAGAAGCATTGATTTCTTCGCAAATAGAGGGAACACAGTGTACTCTTGATGATGTACTGGACCCGGAAGTGGAAACAAATGCAAATCTTGATGTTTCGGATGTGATCAATTATGTGAAAGCAACACAGTATGCATTGAAACGTCTGGAAAGATTACCTTTATGTTGTCGATTAATAAGAGAAATCCATAAAGAGTTAATGGAAGGAGTTCGCGGACAGGATAAGACTCCGGGAGAATTCAGACATTCCCAAAATTGGATTGGACCTGCCAACTGTTCTTTAAAAGATGCAAGATATATTCCACCAAATGTAAATGATATGCAAAACGCGATGTCAGATTTGGAGACATTTATCAATGAAAAGGTAGATTATGATCCGTTGATCAGAGTAGCCCTGATTCATTATCAGTTTGAAACAATACACCCGTTTTTGGATGGAAACGGAAGAATCGGCAGACTTTTGATATTGCTTTATCTGATGGAACAGGGATTGCTCGCAAAACCGGTTATTTATATATCCTATTTTTTGAAAAAGAACCAGATAGAATATTATGATCGAATCAGCGAAGTCAGAAGAAGTGGGAACTTTGAACAATGGATAAGATTCTTTTTGGAGGCAGTGAGTCAAGCTGCAACGGATTCTCTGGAAACAATTCGTCAGCTTTCGGCGTTGCATGATAGAAATGTAGAAAAACTTCCTAAGACAACTCGAAAAAAGGATAATTTACGGGCAGTGTTTGATTATATTGAGCAGTATCCGATTATTGATATCAAGAGAACTGCAAAGGAATTAGAGGTTAGTTATAACACAGTATCTACTGCCGTGAAGAAACTTGTGGAACTTGGTATTTTGCAGGAAACAACCAATGCTGCACGAAACAGGGTGTTTGCATATGAGGAGTATTTGGAGATATTGAGAAAGGATACATAAGAGGGAAAAATGCAGTATTTTCAGTGTTAAGAAGCCGTCAAGAAAGGTGTCGACAAATAATTGTCGACATTTTTTGACAAGAATATTTCTGAAAAAGGGCTACAATTTCCATGCTTAAGACAAGGCGTGTATAAAGATGTTGTTAAGGATAGTTCTATGTCGAATTAAAAGGAACGAAATTCATTGAACTATGGGGAAAAGCAAGTTATAATACAACAAGTGTGAAAAATATATTAGGAGGAACCAGCATGGAAAAGCTGAATGTCGCAATCGCAGACGATAACGAAAGAATGGTACGCCTTTTAGGCGATATAGTACAAAGAGATGAAGAATTACAGGTCATCGGAACCGCAAAAGACGGAGAGGAAGCCTATAAATTGATAAAAACCGCCGAGCCTGATGTAGTATTATTGGATATTGTGATGCCGAAAATGGACGGATTGGGAGTCATGGAAAAGATCAATCGTGACAGCACCATCAAAAAACACCCGGCATTCATCATGATCAGTGCGATCGGACAGGAAAAAATCACCGAAGATGCATTCCGACTCGGGGCAGATTACTATATTATGAAACCGTTTGACAATGACATGATCATTAACAGGATAAAAGATGTCAAAAATCGAAATGTGATGAGAGCGACCGAAGCACGAAAAGTAAATCCTTATGAAAAACAGGAACCGGTAGTACACGATTTAGAGAGTGATGTGACAGCCATCATCCATGAAATCGGAGTACCGGCACATATTAAGGGCTATCAGTATTTAAGAGAAGCCATTATCATGTCGGTCAACGATATGGACATGTTAAACTCTATTACCAAGATATTATATCCGACCATCGCAAAGAAATTCCAGACAACACCGAGCCGTGTCGAGAGAGCGATCCGCCATGCAATCGAGGTTGCGTGGAGCAGAGGCAAGATGGATACGATTGACGAGTTATTCGGATATACGATCAATAACGGCAAAGGAAAACCGACAAATTCAGAGTTTATTGCTTTAATCGCAGACAAAATTCGTTTAGAATATAAATGCGGAGCATAATTTGAAAAAAGAAGAAATAATAGCAGGAACTGCGGCGAAACAGGAAGATGTCTGCCGCAGTTCTTTTTCTGTACAAATATCAGAAAATCAGATGAAAAAGAAACAGATTAGTGGTAAAATAAAGAAAAGCATTGGGAGGAAACACAGATGAAGAAAGTATTGTTTGTCACATCGGAGGCAGTTCCGTACATAAAAACAGGAGGACTGGCAGACGTAACAGGTTCTCTGCCAAAATATTTTGATAAGAACAAATATGACGTGCGCGTCATTTTACCAAAATATATGTGTATTGAAGACCGGAAAAAAGCCGGGATGACATATGTTGATGAGTTTTATGTCACGCTCAACTGGAGAGAGCAGTATGCGGGAATCTGGATGGCTGTAAATGACGGAATCACGTATTATTTTATTGATAATGAGTATTATTTCAATGGATGGAAACCGTACAATCATATCTATGAAGACGTTGAGAAATTTGCCTTTTTTGCAAAGGCGGCAATCGAGGCGATGAAGATTCTTGACTTTAAAGCGGATATTGTACATTGCCATGACTGGCAGACCGGTCTGGTTCCAGTATTTTTAAAAACAGAATACAGTAAAGACGATTTTTACTGGAACATGAAAACCGTCTTTACAATCCACAACATGAAATTCCAAGGCAGATGGAAGCTGAACGAGGTTCGTGACATCACAGGACTGCCGGAGGAAGTGTTTGCACTGGATAAGTTAGAGTCATACGGTGAGGCGAATTATCTAAAAGGAGGCATCGTGTACTCCGATAAGGTCACCACTGTGAGCAAGACATATGCCTATGAGATCACAACACCGAACGGAGGGGAAGGTCTGGACGGACTTATGCTCTCAAAGGGCGATTCCCTTGTGGGAATTTTAAACGGAATCGATTATGAAGAGTATAATCCGGATAAGGATATTTATCTGGGAAGACATTATACGGTAGAGAATGTAGAGGATGTCAAGAAATTAAATAAGCTGGAGGTGCAGAGATCTTTCGGACTGCCGGAGCAAGAGGATGCCTTTTTGATTGGAATTGTATCCAGAATGACGGTGCAAAAAGGATTTGATCTGATCGCACACGTGATGGAAGAACTTTTGACAGACAAACAGATCCAGCTTGTTGTACTCGGAACGGGCGAGGAAGAATACGAGAATATGTTCCGTCATTTCTGCTGGAAATATGAAAAACAGGTGGCGGCGACCTTACATTACTCAGAACCGCTCGCACACTGTATCTATGCGGGAGCAGACGCATTTTTGATGCCGTCTTTGTTTGAGCCGTGCGGACTCAGCCAGCTGATGAGTATGCGGTACGGTACATTACCGATGGTTCGGGAGACCGGAGGACTTCGGGATACGGTGATGCCGTATAATGAATACGAGCAGACAGGAAACGGATTCTCCTTTGCAAATTATGATGCCTATGAGATGCTGCATATGATCCGTTATGCAAAAGATGTCTATGAGAATCACAGACCGGAATGGAATGCAATGGTCAAACGTGCTATGAAATGTGATTACTCATGGAAGGCTTCGGCGAAAGAGTATGAGAAGCTGTATAACAGCTTATAGAATCGGTTGCGCGTTCAAAAAAATAAGCGTGATCGGATAAGATTTCTTCTCTTGCAAGCTGTGTGTTATTGACTTCGGAAATCATCTCCTCATAATGTGCGGGAGGAGTGTTTTCGGTATAAGGAATTAAGAGAACCTCATGGATACTGCTTGGGATGATCACAAAATCACATTCCATGCGGTGTGAGATCAAAGACAATAGCTGAGGATAAAGAATGGCAGAAGCACCAAAGAGTTTATCGCTGTTTGTCAGCACGTAGATGTTGGAAGAAGAAGGAGAGGGAGCATACCCATCTAATCCGTCCATAACGGAGAAAATATCATCCAGGTAATAGGGCAGAAGTTTCGGAGAATTTTCTTTGGCAATCTGAAAGAGTTCTTCGCTGTCAATGTTCCAAAGGGAAAGATGATGATTGTAGATCAGGATGGTTGCGTTCTCGCACATTGCAATCGGAAAGAGATAATAGAATACGACGGCTAAGTCAAGAAAACGGATATGAGGGATTTCTTTGAGAAGTTCCTCATTTCTTTGATAATGGATGAGCTTCATGCAGATGTGTGGTTTGACGGATTCAAATTCGGTAAAAAAGCTGATGTCAAAGTCGACCGGGGGAATGGTGTGATAGTAGGTCAGTTTGATTTCTTTTAGGATTTCGTCAAAGGGAGTTCCCTGTTTGAATGCTTCATAAAATGGTTCGAGATAAATCGTAGGGGAGATGTGAAGGTCTTTTTTATGAATGGAAAGTCCTTGTAATGTGACCTTGTTATTTTTGGGAATCGTGAGGACCTCAATCTGATAATCGGAGCCGAAGTCGGCGCAAAGCTCTGTGAGCAGTTTGTTTTTAAATTGTAAAAATGTCATAAATACCTCCTAAAAAGGGCAAAAATACCCTGTGTTATTTTGCTGTTATCGTGGGCATAGCTCACTTGTAGTTATCTTATAATTGTCA
>CAKRJK010000014.1 GCA_934351705.1 uncultured Lachnospiraceae bacterium | reverse complement strand
GTGGGAGATCATGGTTTTGGTAACAGAGGACGGTTACGAGGTACTGTGTTATTAATGAGGAAAATCTATGAGCAATACTTACGATAAGATTTATGAAGTAGTAAAGAGAATACCGAAAGGAAAAGTGGCGACCTATGGACAGGTCGCCACTCTTGCAGGAAATAAACGCTGGGCGAGAGTGGTAGGCTATGCTCTCCATGTGAATCCGGAGCCTGAAAACATTCCGTGTTATCGCGTGGTGTCAAAGGACGGACGCGTGTCAAAGGCATTTGCTTTTGGAGGAGAAAACCGTCAGATTGAGCTTTTAAAAGCAGAGGGAGTGGAATTTTCGGGAGAATATGTCATAATGAAAAAATTTCAGTGGGATACTCCTGAGCTATATTGGTAATACTTGTAAAAAAGAGAAAAGAGAGGAATTATGAGATTACCAAGACATATCGGAATTATACCGGACGGAAACCGGAGATGGGCAACGGAACATCACATGGGAAAACAGGAGGGATACCGATACGGTTTGCAGCCTGGGATAGAGCTTTTGAGACAGGCGAAAGAATATGGCATTGAGGAACTGACGTATTATGGGTTTACGGTAGATAACTGCAAACGCCCGAAGGAGCAGTTTGAAGCGTTTCAAAATGCCTGTGTGGAGGCAGTTCACATGTTGTGCAGCGAGGGAGCGGATTTACTTGTGATGGGGAATGCAGAGTCAAAATGTTTTCCGAAACAATTGCTTCCGTACACGGAGAGGACAAAGATCAACGGCGGAGGGATCAAGCTGAACTTTTTGGTGAATTACGGCTGGGAGTGGGACCTGTCACACATTCAGGTGGACGGTACGGTTTATTCAAAGGATATTTCCAGAATTGATATGATTATCCGCTGGGGAGGGATGAGAAGGTTATCGGGATTTTTGCCGATGCAGTCGGTGTATTCGGATTTTTATGTGAAGGAGAATTATTGGCCGGATTATACGGAGCAGGATTTTAGGGATGCTTTAGAGTGGTATCAGAGGCAGGATGTTACGTTAGGTGGGTGAGGGGCGGGGGATTCCCGTCGTTTGCATGCCGGTACACTTCATATGGGATGCCCATCCGGTTAAGACAAAACAAAAACTTTTTAGCGGCATTAGACAGACGCCCGAGCAGACGTTATAAAACCGCCGTATCAGAAACTCGACACTGACGTGTCTCAAACAGTCTGATACGACGGTTACGTTTTGCTCGGGCGTCTATCTAATGCCGCACAAAAGTTTTTGTAAATGTCTTAACCGGACGGGCATCCCATATGAAGTGTACCGGCATACAAACGACGGGAATCTTGATACTCACTACTTCTTTTTGCAGCGGTATTTCTGGGCAAATAGGTCTTTCCACAATGCCGGATGGAACAGGATTAACAGTGGGAAGAGTTCCAGTCTGCCGGCGAGCATATCGAACATAAATACGAATTTTGTGAATGAAGAAAAGAATCCAAAATTCTGTGTCGGGCCGACGGAAGCAAATCCGGGACCGATATTGTTTAAACATGCAATAACAGATGTAAAATTGGTAACAAAATCTTTTCCCTCAAAAGATACAATTAGTATTGAGGCGGCAAAAACCAACATGAAGGTAATGAAATAAACGTTAATGGCACGCACTACTTCATGTTCTACCGGTTTGTGTTCAATCTTAATTTTTTTTACGCTTTTTGGATGGATATAGGAGTTTAACTCTTTTATCAAAGTTTTGACCAGAACGATAAAACGGGATACCTTGATACCGCCGCTTGTACTTCCGGCGCAACCGCCCACAAACATGAGCAGGATCAGCACGGTTTTACTTGTCTGTGGCCATAGGTTGAAATCGGTCGTCGAGTATCCGGTGGTGGTGATAATTGAGGCAACCTGAAACGCCGAATGCGTCAGAGCGTCAAAAATACCTTTTGATTTCTGTAAAATATTAAAGAAAATGACTAGGGTGGAAACACCGACGATCGTAAAGTAACAACGGACTTCCTCCATCCCGAATCCCTTTCTGAATTTGTTACAAAGCATTAAGTAATAGGCATTAAAGTTTACACCGAATAAAATCATAAAAATGGTTACTACCCATTGAAGATACGGGGAGTAGCTTGCCATACTGTCATTCTTGATACCGAGTCCACCGGTTCCGGCTGTACCAAAGCTGATGGTTAAGGAATCAAAAAGTGACATTCCACCGCAGAGCAGCAGGATAATCTCGATCAAGGTCATACCGAGATAGATAATATACAGGATTCTTGCGGTATGCTTTACTTTCGGTACTAATTTTCCGACAGAAGGTCCCGGACTTTCCGCACGCATCAGGTTGATGTTGGAGCCGCCGCTTAACGGGATAACGGCAAGCAGGAATACCAGAACTCCCATACCGCCGATCCAGTGTGTAAAACTCCGCCAGAATAAAGAGGTGTAAGACAAAGCCTCCACATCGCTTAAAATGCTGGCACCGGTTGTCGTAAAGCCGGAGATCGTCTCAAACAAAGCGTCTACAAAAGACGGGATTTCTCCTGAAAACCAAAAAGGCAGGCAGCCGAAAAGACTGAGAATAATCCAGCTCAGTGCAGTGGCAACACAACCTTCTTTTAGATAAAATACATAATCGCCGGGCTTTTTAAGGACCATAAGCTGTCCAAATAAAAGACATAAACCGGCAACAAGCAGGTAATAAACACCCTCATGCTCCTGATAAATCAAGGCGACAATACAAGGAAGCAGCATTAAAACAGCTTCCATTCTCAATACATGACCTAAAATATAACGAATAATTGAACTGTTCATACCATCCTCCGCTACGCTAAAATATCCTGAATATTATTGAAACCGGTATGCGTGGTTACAATCATTACCGTGTCGCCGACATGGATACTGTCCTGACCGGTCGGAATGATAATAGAACCGTTGCGGTTAATAAATGAGATTAACAGGTCTTTTTTTAATGACAAATCCATCAATGGCACATCCGTCACTTCGGATTCTTCCTCAACACGGAATTCAATCGCTTCGGCACGGTAATCAAACAGATGATAAAGAGTCTCAATACTGTTGCTGTTCATGGAATTTTTCTTCGCACGGACATAGGCGATAATTGCCTCGGCAGTAATATAACGCGGATAGACAACGCTGCCCAGATCCAGATTGTTGATAACGTCCTTAAAATTAATCCGGTTAATCTTGGTAATGACTTTGGCATTGGACACCTGTCTTGCGTGTAATGTTAAAAGGATGTTCTCTTCATCTATTCCGGTTAAAGGAATAAAAGACTCTACATATTCGATGCCTTCTTCCTTTAACAGTTCCTGATCGGTTCCGTCACCGTTAATGATGATCGCTTTTGGCAAGAGAATGCTTAAAAGTTCGCAACGCGCCTGATCCTGTTCAATGATTTTGACGGAAACTCCCATATTTAAAAGCTGTGATGCCAAATAGTAGGTCGCTTTTCCGCCGCCGATGATCATGGTATCTTTTACCTGATGAGTTTTAAATCCTATCTTTTCAAAAAAGTCCTTAGAGGATCTTCTGGATGAAACAACCGATACAATGTCTCCTTTGGCAATTTGGAAATCACCGGATGGAATATGCACTTCGCCATGTCTTTCGATGGCACAGACCAAAATATTTGTAGCCAGATTCTGACCGAGATGTGTGATCGTCATTCCGTCTAAAATATTACCCTCGGGAACTTTGAATTTGATCAGTTCAGCCTGTCCGTGTGCAAAGGAGTTGACCTCCAGGGCAGTC
Organism: uncultured Lachnospiraceae bacterium; assembly: GCA_934351705.1. Lineage (GTDB taxonomy): Bacteria > Bacillota > Clostridia > Lachnospirales > Lachnospiraceae > Maccoyibacter. Next base: position 8,702 of record CAKRJK010000014.1, on the reverse strand, counting down.
GGCAGGTAAAGAATACGAGCGGCTTCTCTGGAAGCCTCAAGCTCAGGATTTATGATTAAAGCTAAACCTAATTTTTCTTGTAAATAAGTCACCTCTTTGCTGTAATCAGGGGTACGGACTCTGGCAATGGCAGCACAATTTCCGACACGTTTTGCTACGGTACAGCAGAGAAGATTGAGTTCATCGGAACCGGTTACGGCAATGATCAGATCGGTATCCTCGATACCTGCCTCCATCTGGACGCTGTAACTTGCACCGTTTCCGACAAGAGCCATTACATCATAAAGATTTGCCAGTTCGTGTACACGCTGTGCATTTTTATCTATAATGGTAATGTCATGTCCTTCTTTGCTCAGCTGTTCGATCAAGGTAGTACCTACTTTTCCACAGCCTACAATAATAATATGCAATCCCTCTTGAATGGGACTTTTTGATTTCAACATTTGTAATCCCTCCATATGATGTACCTATATACTATACCACCATAGGGATAAAAAATCATTAGATAGAAAGGAAAAAAAGCGTTAAAATTTTCCAAAAAATTTTGTGCAGAATTTAAGGAAAAACATAAAAAAGCAAGTTTGATAAAAAAAGAATAAGAGTTTGAGGGGGAGCATAGAATGTAACAACAAAGATTGCAGGGGAAAATCCTTGAAAAGTTACATAGAAGAAAGAGCAATGGAAATTGCCAAATATATTATCGAACATAATGCGACCGTCAGACAAACAGCCAAAGAGTTTGGAATCAGCAAAAGTACGGTGCACAAAGACGTAACAGAACGCCTGCAGCAGATCAACCCGACTCTGGCAAAAGAGGCAAGACAGGTGTTGGACATTAACAAACAGGAGCGTCACATCCGAGGCGGAATGGCGACACGGGAAAAATATTTGCATAAGCAATAAAAAGGAGAGTATCGCAAAAAGAATATCGAAAAGATTCTTTTTGCGACACTCTCCGGTTTTTATCGTCTTAGGAGTTTAGAATATCGTTGGTCTGTTCGATTAATTCTTGCACCTCGGATGCCATCTGTGCCACGTTCGACATGGCATCTTCAATGGATTTACTGTTGGTGCAGGTTTCGTTTACGTTCTCTAAGGTATGATGTACATTTTTCAAAAGAGCAGAGATAGCGGTTTTAAATTCCTCGACAACAGCATCGACATTTTGAATGGCATCACGTACAGCCATGTCATTCTCCTGTGCAGTACCGACTGCGTTTTTGGAGCTTGCCGACAGATCACGAATGTTTGTTGCAACAACCGCAAATCCGCGTCCTGCGTCACCGGCTTTTGCAGCCTCGATCGCAGCGTTTAAAGAAAGCAGATTGATGCGGGAAGCGATTTTTTCTACATCGGCAGTCATCTGATTGTAGTTTGCGATGCTGGTTGTGATATTTTCCAAAGCGGAAGAAATTGTATTGTTTAAATCATTTAACTCGCCCATCTTATCGGAAACATTCGTCATCTCACTTGAGTTGATGATTCCCAATTCGTTAATGTGGGTAGCTTCTTTCTTTGCATTTGAAATATTGTGAGCCAGAATATCAAAAATATCCATAAGCTTCTGGTTGATCTCCAACACTTTTTTGTTAATGGAATCGACAGTCTGACGCTCTTTTTTCACCTGATTAATTACATATTGGTGGCAGTTTTCACGCTCGTTGATACCGAGACAAAGTGCGGCAGCCATCTCTTTACAGCTTGAGAATCCGCAGGCATGGCAGTCAAAGTGACGCTCCACCTCCGTCGTTTTGCCGAGAGAAAGAAACGCCCGGTCAAGCTCCGCATCGGAAACGCTGGATTTTGTGCTTGCCTCAGAGAAGTAACGTCTTTTGAAATCCTCAATGTTAAGGGTTTTGTCAAAATAGTCGAACTGTTCATCGACGCCGTTTCGTGTATGTGCTTTACGAACCTTACGTGCATCACGTTCCAGAGTGTGCATAACGGAAGAAATCTCAAACGGATGTTTTTCAGTTCCGATCGCAGGACCTGCATTGCACAGTTTAAAACGTCAAAGACATTCGGACGGTTTTCCTTTGTCTGTGTCAGGTAGGTATCTAAGTCATGATATACTTTCTCAACACCCTCGGAAGTAAGAACCATTGCATTCGGGTGATGGATTAAGATGTTCTTCATCAATCCTCCCGGTCGGGAGTAAATTGAACCCTCCAAGCCTTCAAAGGCATCGAATTTGAAAGGCGTTGCCGACTTTGGAATGGAAATTTTATGGTCACGAAGATAGTTTGAAAATTTTTCTATGGTTACATTGTAGTCAATGATTTTGGTCTGCTTAAATTCATCGATCTTTGCGATACAAGGCGAAAGAGCAGCAATTTTTCCGTGAAATCCCTCATATTTGCGGATATACATACCCAGACAGGACATTGGGCTGTGAACCGGTGATAAATGGGAAATCAGATCCGTATTGTGACGCAGGACATAATTTACGATAGCGGCACACGGCTGTGAAATCATTTTTGCCTCGGGATTCTCATCTAAGAGGCGGATATGAGCCCATGTACAGATGTCTGCACCGAAAGAGACATCATATATTCTGGAAACACCCTGAGAGCGGAGCCATGCCAGCACATCCTCCCAGTTGTCCTCAAATGCGACACGGAAAGCCGGAGCCATGATCACTGCGATTTCTTCGCGGTTTCCTACACCCTCAAAAAAGCGGTCGGTGTCATCAAGATATGTACGGGCATGATGGGAACATGCCGTAATGCAGGAACCGCATTTGATACATTTGTTATCATCAATATTTATAATTAAATTCCCGTCTTCGTTTGTTTTTGCTATGTTTGCGTCGATAACCGGACAGGCACGGACGCAAGTGTTACAGCCGACACATTTATCAACATCTAATTGGATTACACTCATATGCTTACACCTCTCGCTTCATAATTTGTATTTATTATAGCGGAAAAGAGGGTGGGTAACAAGGTTTACAGGGAAAAATGGAAAAAAAGACCTAATTTGAGGAAAAGTGCCGTTTGGTGTAAAATAAAGGTAAATTTTACAATTATAAAAAATCCATAATATTTATACAATAAATGAGAGAGGTACAAGTGGAGGAAACATGGAAAAAGAACGGGTTACACATACTTTTGAACCGGTTTACCGGGAGGATTCACGTATTTTAATATTAGGAACATTTCCGTCCGTAAAATCCAGAGAGAAGCAGTTTTATTACGGACATCCTCAAAATCGTTTTTGGAAGGTGCTGGCAGAGCTGGCATACGACGAGATACCAAAAACCATAGAGGAAAAGAAAAAATTTCTGTTGCAACACAAAATTGCACTCTGGGATGTCATACAAAGTTGTACGATCGAGGGTTCAAGTGACAGTTCAATCCGTGATGTTGTACCAAACGATATTTCAATGATTCTTGAGCAAAGCAGGATAGAGGCGATTTATGCAAACGGTGCAAAAGCATACAGTTTGTACGAAAAATATATGTATCCGTTATGCTCAAAGCAGGCGATTAAACTGCCATCGACAAGTCCTGCGAATGCGGCATTTTCATTGGAGCGGTTAGTCAAGGAGTGGGGGAAATATATTCTTTTATAAGAGGTATTCCAAAACACACTGTTCTACGACGGAACCGAAATGGAGATTTTATGGACTTTTGCGACGGGTTCGGTGCTATATGCCCTACCATGCGGAAACAGACTGATGGTAGGGCATATAGCACCGAACCCGCCGCAAAAGCCCATAAAATCGTAAAACACTTGACAACCCCTCAACACACGAAGTACAATAAAGGACGCAAAGAAGAGGAATAGTAAAGCCTATGCGAGATTACAGAGAAGAAATCAAACGCTGAGAGATTTCATCAGAGCAATCCTTGAACCTACCTCGGAGCATCCGAATGAAAGTTCGGCGTAATTCCGGCGTTAGCGGAAGACGAGAGAATGCAGACAGCATTAATTAGGGTGGTACCGCCGAAGACTTTCGGTCCCTTTTCAAGGGATGAATCGTCTTCGCTTTTTTATTTTATAAGACAGAATCAAAGCGAAGCTTCATCGAAAACAAAAAAAGGAGAGAAAACATGGCAAAGGACAAAAAATTAGTAGAAGCAATCACATCCATGGATACCGATTTCGCACAATGGTATACCGATGTGGTAAAAAAAGCAGAGTTAATCGACTATTCTTCCGTAAAAGGATGTATGGTGATCAAGCCGGCAGGATATGCAATCTGGGAGAATATACAGGCAGAGCTTGACCGCCGCTTCAAAGAGACGGGAGTCGAAAACGTATATATGCCGATGTTCATACCGGAGAGTCTTCTTCAGAAAGAAAAAGATCATGTAGAAGGTTTCGCACCGGAGGTTGCATGGGTGACACACGGAGGTTTGAATCCGCTTCAGGAGAGACTTTGTGTCAGACCGACTTCCGAAACCTTGTTCTGCGATTTTTATAAAGATGATATTCAGTCTTACAGAGATCTGCCGAAGGTGTATAACCAGTGGTGTTCAGTGGTAAGATGGGAAAAAGAGACAAGACCGTTTTTGCGTTCCAGAGAGTTTTTATGGCAGGAGGGACATACTGCTCATGCGACCGCAGAGGAAGCGGAGGAGAGAACAGTTCAGATGTTAAATCTCTATGCGGATTTCTGCGAAGAAGTATTGGCAATGCCGGTTGTCCGCGGAAGAAAAACAGATAAAGAGAAATTTGCGGGAGCAGAGGCAACCTACACCATCGAGGCACTCATGCACGACGGAAAAGCATTGCAGTCAGGAACCAGCCACAATTTCGGTGACGGATTTGCAAAAGCATTTGGAATACAGTATACAGACAAGCAAAATAAATTACAGTATGTTCACCAGACATCATGGGGAATGACCACCCGTCTGATCGGGGCAATCATCATGGTACACGGTGACGATTCCGGTCTGGTGCTGCCACCTCGTATCGCACCGACACAGGTTATGGTAATCCCGATCCAACAGCAGAAAGAGGGAGTTCTGGAACGGGCAAACGAAGTAAAAGAGGCAATCGCAAAAGCCGGAGTAACAGTCAAATTAGACGACAGCGAAAAGAGTCCGGGATGGAAATTCTCCGAGCAGGAAATGCGCGGTATTCCGGTTCGTGTCGAGTTGGGACCAAAGGATATTGCGGCAGGCAAATGTGTTCTGGTACGCCGCGACACCAGAGAAAAGATAGAGTGTGGATTGGATGAAGTGGCAACAGTATTGCCGGAGTTATTAGAGAAAATTCAGACAGAGATGTTCGAGAGAGCAAAAGCACACAGAGACGAACATATCTGGGACGCACACAACTACGGCGAGTTCCAACATCTGGTAGAAAACAAAACCGGATTTATCCGGGGCATGTGGTGCGGCGAGCAGGCATGCGAAGACAAGATAAAAGAAGATACGACAGCAACCTCACGTTGTATGCCGTTCCACGATCAGGAGCGGATCGCAGAGACTTGTGTCTGCTGCGGACAACCGGCACACAAACTGGTATATTGGGGAAAAGCATACTAAAATCTTAAGTGAACGATAAGGTGTCACATTTTCACAGGCACAGGGAGACATTATGACGATTCAGTTACCGGAGAAAGTAAAAAACATCATACAGACTTTGGAAAACGCAGGGTATGAGGCATATGCGGTCGGTGGCTGTGTGCGCGATTCCGTGCTTGGAAGGACACCGCAGGATTGGGATATTACGACCTCGGCAAAGCCGCAGGAGGTCAAGCAGCTTTTTTCCCACACGATCGATACCGGGATACAGCACGGAACCGTGACCGTCATGCTGCAAAAAGAGGGATTTGAAGTCACCACATATCGGGTTGACGGAGAGTACGAGGACGCAAGACATCCGAAAGAAGTAACGTATACCGCGAATCTTCTGGAGGATTTAAAACGCAGGGATTTTACCATCAATGCCATGGCTTACAGTGAAAGCCGTGGATTGGTGGATGCCTTTGATGGAATCGGAGATTTAAAAAAGAAAGTCATCCGATGCGTCGGTGACGCAAAAGAACGCTTCAGCGAGGACGCACTCCGTATGCTCCGGGCGCTCCGTTTTGCGGCACAGCTTGGTTTTACGGTAGAGGAAAAGACTTTCGATGCGATCAAACAGTTAGCACCGACGATTGAAAAAATCAGTGCGGAGCGTATTCAGACAGAACTGGTAAAACTGTTGGTATCAGATCATCCGCAGGAAATGAGAGCGGTATATGAGAGCGGAATCGCAGACGTGATACTACCTGAATTTTCCACGGCAATGCAGACCACACAGGAAAATCCGCACCATTGTTATACCGTAGGAGAACATACGCTGCGAGTGATCGCTGGAGTTCCGAAGGATAAAGTACTCCGTCTGGCAGCACTGTTTCACGATATTGCAAAGCCTGTCTGCAAAACCATAGGGGATGACGGCATTGCGCATTTTTACGGACACCCGAAAGAGGGTGCGGTGATGGCACACAGGATATTCAGGCGGCTTCGTTTTGACGTAGACACGATGGAGCGTGTCTGCACATTGATTAAATGGCATGATGACAATCCGCCGATTGAAGCAAAGAGTATCCGACGGGCGATCCATCGTGTCGGAGAAGAACAGTATCCCGCACTTTTTACATTTAAAAGAGCCGATATTCTGGCACAGAGCAATTATCAAAGAGAGGAAAAACTGGCATATGTCGACGCCTACGAGCAGATGTATGAGCAGATAAAAAAAGAGAAAAACTGTCTGAGCCTGAAGGACTTAGCGGTAAACGGAAGTGATCTGATTGCAATCGGCATGAAACCGGGCAGGGAGATCGGAGAGGTATTAAAGAAACTGCTGGATGAAGTGTTGGAAGAACCTCAGAAAAATCAAAAAGATTATTTGCTCGGACAAGTGAAAAAGGTATATAAATAAACCCCTTTTCATATGATAGGAAGACACAGGTAACTGTGAATTGTCATGTGGAGGGGTTTTTGTGTATTATAAAGAAGAAGCGGTCTTTGAACAATATTCGTTGGAAATTTTAGATACATATAAGGGCAGAGGTGCAATTTTCGCAGTCACACAGAACGGAAAAATGTATCTGAAAGAGTATGCGGGTTCTTCTGCAAAAGCGGATTTTCTCGCGGAAATCCTCGATGAGGTAAACAAAAAGGGAGTGCAGACCGAGACCGTGATCGCGACAGCGGAGGGAACACATCTAAGCTATGATCCGGACGGGTATCCGTATCTGATGCGGCACTGGTGTGAGGGAAGAGAGTGCAGTACCAATAATTGGGATGAAATCAAAAAAGCGGTGGAAGCACTTTCACGCCTGCACATTGCCTTAAATGACATTTCCGATGAAATGCCGCAGGTATTAAAAAGCAGCGAAGGAAAGCTGTTGGAAACATACCAGAAACATACCAGGGAGCTTAGAACCGTAAAAAATTATATCAAGACGCGAAAAAGCAAAAGCGTGTTTGAAAAAGAATTTTTACAGGCATACCCGAAGCTGGAGACGCAGGCATACGAGATTTTAGACGCCTTAAAACAGCAGGAGAAAGAAAGGGCAGGATTCGGAATCTGTCACGGAGATTTCAATCAGCACAATATTTTATTTTGTGAGGATAAAACAGCCATCATCAGTTTTGACAGTATCTGCTATGATGTCCAGGTGAGCGATCTGGCACGTTTCATGCGAAAAATTTTAGAAAAAAATAATTGGAATCTCGGACTCGGAATGGAAATGGTAAGGACATACGGGCAGCAGAAAACATTATCCGCATATGAGACAGAGCAGCTATATCTGCGGCTGGCATACCCGGAAAAATTCTGGAAAATAGCAAATCACTACTACAATGCTAATAAAGCGTGGGGATTTGGCAGATACTTAGAGAAGTTGGAAAAGATGAAAGCCGAGGAAGAAAACAGAGAGAGATTCCTAGAAATCATGAAGAAGATGGCATACTCATAAAAACGGAAAGATTCTTGGCAATTTGAGGGGAATCATGTATAATAAAACCATATATGAGGTGAGCCATGAACAGCAGAAAAAAAGGGCGGTTGTGTCTGGCAGTTCTATTGGTTTTGATTTTTTCCGTCACAGGCTGCGGCAAGCAAAAAGACAGCAATGTAAAAGCCGGAAATGAGATATACAGCACCACGAAAGAAACAAAAGAGCAATCCAAAAAATCAGAACAGCAGACAGTACAGGCAGAGCCGGAAGAAAAAACATACGCTATTTATGAAATAGATACCGAGCAACAGACGATCCGTCTGCAAAATACCGCAAACGGGAAGATTTCTTCCTACGGATATTCGGACGGAACCGAATTCCGGGATAAATACGGGAAATTAACCGGCATAGAGAATATGATGCAGGGAAGGATTGTAAGCATCGGGCGGACAAACGAAAGCGGAAATCTGAGCAGGGTACAGCTTTCGGATAAGGCTTGGGAGCAGGACAATGTCACCAAGTTTGAGATTTCCCGGGAACAGAACATGATCACGGTGGGAAATACAAAATATTATTATGATAATTCGCTGCTGGCATTTCTAGATGACGAGCAGATCATGCTGGATGATATAACAAGCAGTGACACGCTCAGGGTTGCGGGTGTGGACAAAAAAATCGTCTCACTGTCCGTTACAAGCGGTCACGGATTTGTGGAATTGAAGAATACCGATCTGTTTGAAGGCGGCTGGCTTTCAATCGGAAACCGTATGTTTTTAAAGATAAGCAAGGATATGAG
>CAKRJK010000013.1 GCA_934351705.1 uncultured Lachnospiraceae bacterium | reverse complement strand
TCCATATATAGTTCGTTTACTTCTTCCAAACTAAATTTCCCCATATTTCCTCCTACTTAGATTGATTCTCCTATATAAAGATTGGATATAGCCAAAAGCTATATCCAAACCTTGCTATTCATTTTCTTTTTCTTCAATTAAGCTGTTGATATCAAACAGAGAAATCAAGTCATCTCCGTTCTTACCGATGCCGTTAATAAAAGTACTCTTTAAATCCTTAGGCGGATGAGAAACTCTGTCTATCTCGCTGCTTCCTAAAGTCACAACCTCTTTTACTTCATCCACGATAATGCCAAGTACTCCCTGCTGTTCAATTTTTAAGATGATGATTCTGCTGGAGTTTGTAAATACATCCTCCTCTAAGCCCATCTTTACACGCAGACTCATAACCGGTACCACTTCACCACGCAGATTGATAACCCCTTTGAAAAAGTCCTGTGCCTTCGGCACTCTTGTAATCTTCTGCATACGCACAATATTATCAACATAACGGATATCAATTCCATATTGTTCATTGCCAAAAGTAATTACAATATATTGTTTCTTTTCATCTTCTACAGTATCTAAATATTCTGCCATTGCAAATACCTCCCTACATTAATGTATTGACATCTAAGATTAAGGCAACCTCACCATCTCCTAAGATAGTAGCTCCACTAATCAGTTTCGTCGTGCTGATATATTTACCAAGAGATTTGATAACAATTTCCTGCTGTCCGATCAGGTTGTCAATTACAAGACCTGCAATCTTATCTCCCTTTTGTACGATAACAACCGTTAAGTTCTCTCCGTCTTCTACCGGTTCAAAATCTAATTCCTGATCCATACGAATCAACGGAATTACGGTACCGCGGATATGGATTACCTCTTGTGCCTCCACATACTTGATGTCGCTTGTTGAGATGTATTCAATGGTCTGGATAGAACCGAGTGCAATCGCATATTTCTCATCTCTGATTTCAACCATCAATGCCTGAATGATTGCTAATGTCAACGGCAGTCTTACGATGAATTTCGTTCCCTCTCCGAGTTTGGAACGCACCTCAACATCACCGCCCAATGCTTCGATATTTGATTTTACAACATCCAGTCCTACACCTCGTCCTGAAATGTCGGATATTTTCTTTGCCATAGAAAAACTCGGTAAGAACAGCAGGTCTGTGATTTCTTTCTGTGTCATCTGCTCCGCTGCTTCCGGTGTGATAATGCCTCTTTCAATGGCTTTATTTTTAACGCTCTCTGTGTCGATTCCGTTTCCGTCATCACCGACTTCAATGATTACGTTGTTTCCTTCCTGGAACGCATTTAAGAAAATGGAACCCACTTCGGATTTGCCGCGCTCTCTACGAAGTTCCGCATTTTCAAGTCCGTGATCTGCGGAGTTTCTAAGCAAATGCTGTAACGGATCTCCCAACTGATCTACCACGGTTCTGTCCAACTCGGTGTCTTCACCGGTCATGGTCAATTCCATCTGCTTGTCCAGTTTCTTGGATAAGTCGCGGATCATTCTCGGGAACTTATTTACAACGCTCTCGATCGGAACCATTCTTACTTTCATGACAGACTCATGCAGACCTGTTGTAATTCTCTCCAGATACTCGATCTGCTCATGGAAGGTCTGGTTCTGTACATCATTTGCCGTTCCGATATTGTCGATCGATACCAGACTGTTCTTTGCGATAATCAACTCGCTGACCTGATTCATCAAAGCATCCAGTTTCTCAATATCTACACGGATGGTTCTGTTTGCAACCGGTTTTGCGTTTTTATTGCTCTTTGCCGCCGGTTTTTTCTCCTGTTTCCCCGGCTGTGAAGCTGCCGGCTTTGTCTCTTGTTCTACCGCCTGAGGTGCTTTTTCTTCCTCTGCCGGTTTTACTTCTTCCTCTGTGCTGTCTTCAAATGCCGCTTCCGGAATCAATTCTCCTGTTACGGATTCAATCTCGGATACCGCAGCCGCTGCCGCACGGATTTTCTCGAAATCGGTCTCGTCACTTGCTAAGAAGAAAGAAAATTCAAATTCAAACTTCTCATCCTCAATATCCTGTGAAGACGGACGGTACACGATAATATGTCCGAAATCTTCCACAGCCTTGAATACCAAAAATGCACGTGCTGCTTTTAACAGGCATTCTTTTTGGATGGTAACGGTGATCGCATATACTTTCTGTCCTGCATCCTGTGCTGCTTTGACATCGTCCTTTTCTTTGTTATCTAATTCAAATTGCGGTTTCTCTGTCGGTTTTTCTTCTGCTTTTTCCGGCTCTGCCTGCGGTGCTTCTTCTGTTTTCTGCTCCTCCGCCGGTTGTTCCGCTCCTGTTCCCTTTGCGAGAATATCATTCAATTCTTTGATAATCGCTTCATTATCGTTTGTTCCCTCATCGGAACTTGCCTTGATGTTATCCAGATATGCCTCGATCGCATCCAGACAATCAAATAATACGTCGATCAGGTCACTGGTAACTTTCATCTCACCGTTTCTGATCTCCTGAAATACGTTTTCCATGTCATGTGTCAAACGCTGCATACGTTTGAATCCCATTGTTCCGGCCATTCCTTTGAGCGAATGTGCCGCACGGAAAATCTCATTTATCGTCTCCGTGTTCTCCGGTTCTTTTTCCAAAATCATAATATGGTCGCTTAAGCTCTGTAAATGACCATTTGTCTCATCAATAAAAATTTCAAGATATTGGCTTACATCCATGTCATCTTACCCCCACATTCTTAGTTATTGAGCGTGCAACATCAGTCAAGGTAACTACTTCATCCACAATACCGGCATTTGCAATCGCCTTTGGCATCCCGTATACTACGCAACTTTTTGCATCCTGTGCTATGGTGTAGATCGGTTTGTGTTTTTTCAGGGTTGTAATACCCTGTGTTCCGTCTGCTCCCATACCGGTCAGCACGACACAGACCACTTCATCATAATCACATTCCTGCAATGATTCATAGGTAACATTTGCACAAGGTCTGAGTCCTCCGATTGCGGGTGCGTCACTCAAACTGATTCTGTGACCTGCTCCCTCCGCCTTTTTGACTAACATATGCTTACCACCCGGTGCAATATAGACAGTTCCTTTTTTTAAAACTTCTCCGTCCTCGGCTTCCTTTACGGAAATCTCACTCAACTCATCCAGCCTCTCCGCCATAGATCTGGTAAATCCCGCCGGCATATGCTGAACCAAAACAACCGGTGCATTCAGATTCTTCGGAAGATACGGTATGACGCTCTGCAATGCTTTCGGTCCTCCCGTCGAACACGCCAGTGCGACCAGTTTATTGTCGCCTGTGGCTCTCGCCCGGGATGTCGGTGCCGATGCCTGCCTTGCCCTTGTCGGAACCTCCGCCTCCGTTTTTACGTCCGGTTGTTCCAAGACACCGTGTAATATCTGCAACAGATTTCCCTGAAAACCGTCACATCTTGCATCCATGATGTTCGTCGGCTTTTCAACAAAGTCTACCGCTCCGCGTTCCATCGCTAACATGGTAACCGCCGCATCTTTTTTCGTCAGCGTACTCACCATGATCACGGTTGCCTTGATCTTATCCTTTTGAAGTTGTTCTAACAGTTCCAAGCCGTCCATCTTTGGCATATTGACATCCAAAATCACCGCATCATAGGAAGTGGTCTTGAGTCTCTCATATGCTTCCAAACCGTTTCTACAAACGTCTTTTGCCTGGAATGAACTATCTGTATTGATTATATCACAGATAACCCTTCTCATAAGTGCAGAGTCATCTACAACTAAAATATTTTTCATTCTATTCTCACCTGTTCTCGCTTTTTCGCATTCTCCGTTCCTCTTCAAAAATATAACGGATAATCTCTTCCCTCGTTTTGCTCTTCATCCCCACAAATTCAATGCGATGCTCAAACTTCGGCTCCGGTGCCTCCAGCTTTTTATTTGTCAAAATTTTGCTTCGCACATACAAAATATTATCCTGACTTTCCCCGTCCAGATAAATCACACACAGCACTTCCTGATTGACGTCCAAATTTTCCCCTGCGACAAACCTTGCTCCGCCGCCGCTCAAATCCAAAATCGTGCCTTTCTTCTCTTTCTCATAGAAATTCTCGTCACGCAGGCTCTCCAGAATATCCTCTGCATCCTCCAACTTTGCCTGTTCTTCGTCTATGTGATAATATTTGAAATCCATCACACACGGAAAACGATAAAATTCTCTTCTTTGCAGCTTGCCGAGCGGCGTCTTTAATTCAATCCGCAGCATATAAATATTGTTGCTTTTAAACCGCTCTTTGACCGTTCCTGTAGCCTTATATAAGCTGTTATTGGCATAGAACACAAACTCAAATGACACACCCAGATGCAGAAGGACATATTTTCCCTCTACAATCGGCATCGCGATATCAATGGTTCCATCCTGATTGACACCCTGTATTCTGCTCATATAATCGCAAGATTCGGTTTCACTTAAATGTGCGCTGCCCGTCTTGCGTAAACTATTAATTTCAACTTTGTCACCCGGTCGCAAAATATCCGAAACCATTTCTCCTCCTTGATTGTCTTTTACTGGTTTAATATTTCTTTTTATAAATCATATTGGAAAAAAATTGTGAAAAGCCTTTTCTCATCACAAACTGGCCATGCTCCTCATTCACAAGATTTTTCGCTAAAAGCTCAAAGGCTCTGGAAGCGTTGGAATCCGGTGCCTCCACCGATACAATCTTCTGATGTCTTACCGCCTTTTCTATATTGGCATCCTGTGGGATCATTCCCAAATAGTTCAAGGAACCGTGCAAAAACTGCGATACCACAGAATTTAGCTTTTCATATACAACATTGCCCTCTTCCACACTGTTGACCTTATTGGCAATGACATTGATCTTTGTTCCGTTTTTCAAAAAACTCGGATTGCGATAAAGTGCTTTCATCAAAGAATACGAGTCCGTCAGGGAACTCGGTTCCGGTGTCGTGACCAGAAAAACTTCCGGGCTTGCAATCACAAACTCCAGCACGCTGTCTGCCACACCTGCTCCCGTGTCGATCAATATCACATCTGCCATCTCGTCCAGTTTCGATAGGCAATGCACCAGATAACCGATCTGGTCTTTGCTCAGATTATTCATATTCACAATCCCCGAACCGCCTGAAATAAATCCGATTCCCATAGGACCCTCTGTAATAATCTCTCTGATGTCTTTTCCTTTATAGATTAAATCACTCAGATTATATTTCGGAATTGCCCCAAACATAACCTCAACATTTGCAAGACCTAAGTCCGCATCAAAAATGATAACTCTTTTTCCCATTTTTGTCAGTTGTATTGCCATATTAACGGCAACATTTGACTTTCCGACTCCGCCTTTTCCGCTGGTGATGGTGATGACTCTTGCATTTGACACCAGCTTTTGGTTCTGTCTTTTTATTACGTTTCTGATTCCCTCTGCCTGATCCATGAGTTATCGTCCTCCTAACAGATTTTTTACAATTTTTTGTGTGTCAAAAACTTCGATATCGTCCGGCACATTCTGTCCATTTGTGATATAAGATAACTCCGCATCGGAATATAACTTCACATTCAGCAGATTTCCGTAAGTAGATGTCTCGTCCAATTTTGTAAAGATAATTTTGTAATCCGCAATCTCTTTATAGCTGTCGATAATCTCCAATAAATCCTTATATTTGGTGGTCGCACTTAATACTAAGTATACGGACTTATCATATTTCTCGTCAACCGCTTCGATCAAATGCTTGATCTCTTCTCTCTGGTTTTCGCTCTTATGTGAAAATCCCGCCGTATCTACCAGTACAAGATCATAGTCCTCCACATTCTCGATTGCCTGATTCAATTCTTCTGCGGAATAGATGATGGAAAACGGCTCATCTAATATATTTGCATAGGTACGAAGCTGCTCTGCCGCCGCAATACGATAGGTATCCGCCGTTAAAAAAGCAACTTTTTTATCATGCTCCACTTTGTATTTGGATGCGATTTTTGCAATGGTTGTCGTCTTTCCGACACCGGTCGGTCCGATCACAAATACAACCTTCGGTTTCTTGCCAGACAGATCAATGGTCTTTGGCTGTCCGAATTTCAGGATCATTTTCTGATAGACATTGGATAAAATATAGTCTACGCTGTTTCCCTTTTTCATCACACCTTCCAGCTCATCTAAAATCTGGTTGGCATACTTCTCATTCACCTCGTTTTGTAATAATGTCTTGTAAAGCATTTTTACAAACTGAAAACTCTCCGCTTTATCCTGCGGGCGTTCCTCTTTCGGCTCGTCCTTGTGTTCTTCCTCGGAAAAACGGTATTCTATCATATTCTGCAAATCTTCCAGACGCTTTTCAATATCCTCGGTATCCGGTCTTTTTTCGTTTAAAATTTCGGCAAAAATATCATTTTTTTGTTCTTTCTTTTCCTCTGCCTTACGTTCATACGGCGGTACCGTAATCGGTTCGTCTGCCGCCAGATTGATCTGCTCATGCAGCTTGAGCGGTGATGTAAATCCCGCAAGGTTATTTCCCCGTTCTGTCTCTTCTTTTGCGGCAGTCACCTCGTAAGTGTCTTTTTTGAACAGACTTGCTATGCCTTTTGCCTTAATGATCTTGACGTTCATAATTACTACGTCTTCGCCCATCTGTGCCTTTGCTTTTTCTACCGCTTCCTCTTCTGTTTTTCCTTGAAACTTGTTAATTGTCATTAGTTAGTCACCATCCCTACCGATTGTAATTCTACATCAGGTTCTACCTCATTGTAAGAAATTACAATTAAATCTTTAAAATATTCTTCTGTCAATTTTTTGAAGTACATTCGCACGATCGGAGATGTCACGATAATCGGATTCTTACCCATCTCCTCAAGTTTGGAAACCTCTGTCTCCACCGACTGCATAATGGCTCTCGTCTTCTCCGGGTCCAGTGTCAGGTACGCTCCCTGCTCGGTCTGTTTTACGGAGGACATAATATCCTGCTCTATCTTCGGATCCAATGTCACTACGCTTGTCACCTCGTTTGCCGGGAAATATTTGGTGGAAATCGCACGTTTTAAACTCTGACGCACATATTCCGTCAACACATCGGTATCCCTCGACGTTGCCGCATGGTCTGCAAGTGTCTCAAAAATTGTCAGCAAATCTCGAATGGAAATGCCTTCCCGCAATAAATTTTGCAGTACTTTTTGTATCTCACCCAATCCTAAGAGCTTCGGTATCAACTCGTCCACAAGTGCAGGGTTGCTCTCTTTAATATTGTTGACAAGGTTCTGTACGTCCTGTCTGGTGAGCAGTTCCGCAATATGGCTCTTAATCACCTCTGTCAGATGTGTGGCGATGATCGACGGCGGATCCACCACTGTATATCCGAGACTTTCCGCCCTCTCTCTCTGACTCTCCGTGATCCAGAGTGCCGGAAGATGGAACGACGGTTCGTAAGTCGGAATACCGGTAATCTCCTCCGTGACATAGCCCGGATTCATCGCCATGTAATGGTCAAATAAAATCTCGCCTTCTGTCACCTGAATGCCCTTTATTTTAATGATATACTGATTTGGGTTCAACTGAATATTATCTCTTAAGCGGATGATCGGTACAACCGTACCGAGTTCTAATGCAATCTGCCGCCTGATCATAACGACACGGTCTAACAGGTCACCGCCCTGATTGACATCAGCAAGCGGAATAATACCGTATCCAAACTCTAACTCGATCGGATCCACCTGCAACAGCGAGGTGACATTCTCCGGCCTTCGGATCTCTTCCGCCTCCGCTTCTTCCTCGGCGGCTTCCTCCTCAATATTTTCTATTCCTATGGTATCCTTCATCTTCTTACCGGATAAAATAAATGCCGCACCGAGTCCGACAAAGAGAACCGGATTCAACGGTGTTACAATTCCCAGAAAGCTCAACGCCGCACCTACCAGAATCAATACTTTCGGAATACCGAATAACTGTTTTACCAGCATATCGCTAAAGTCTGCCTCTTTTGAGCCTTTGGTGACTAAAATACCGGTAGATAGTGAGATCAAAAGAGATGGTATCTGGCTGACCAGACCGTCACCAATCGTCAGTATACCATACTGCTGAATGGCATCCGCAAACACCAGTCCCTGTCTGGTAACTCCCATTGCCGTACCGCCGACTAAGTTGATCAAAGTAATAACCAGACCTGCGGTCGCATCTCCTTTTACATACTTCGTAGCACCATCCATGGCTCCGAAGAAGCTGGATTCTGCCTGAATCTTATCGCGGCGTTCTCTCGCCTGTTTCTCGTTAATTGCTCCCGTATTCAGATCCGCATCGATTGCCATCTGTTTACCCGGCATAGCATCCAACGTGAATCGGGCAGTTACCTCGGATACACGTTCCGAACCTTTGTTGATTACGATAAACTGAATCAAGATCAACACAACGAAAATAATGGCACCGATGATCATATCTCCGCCGCCGACGAAACTACCGAACGTCTCTACGACATTACCCGGAGAACCTGTTGTTAAGATCAAACGGGTGGACGATACGTTCAGTGAAATACGAAAAATAGTGGTAAATAACAGCAACGTCGGGAAGAAAGACATATCCAGTACTTCCTTCGCAAACAACGCATTAAACAGAATAATCAACGAAATGGAAATGTTGATTGCAAGCATAACATCCAGAAGGATGCTTGGAATCGGAATAATAAAGAAAATAACCGCACATAACAGATATGCCGCAATTCCTAAATCCGTCTTTTTCATGGTTATTTCCTCCTTTCGTATCCTAATCCTTATGCTTCATATGGTATACCATTGCCAGCACCTCTGCAACTGCCTGATACAACTCCGGCGGAATCTCCTCTCCCACCTCAACCGTTGCATACAAGGTTCTTGCCAATGGTTTGTTTTCTACAATCTCGACGTCATTTTCTCTTGCCAGCTCCCGAATCTTCATTGCCAGATAATCTTCTCCTTTTGCAAGGACGATCGGTGCTTTTGCCTTCTCATTGTCATAGGCGATTGCTACCGACAAATGCGTCGGGTTGGTGATTACGACATCCGCGTTTGGAATATCCTGCATCATACGGCGTTGGGATACCTCACGCATTCTCTGTCGCTGACGACTTTTAATCTCGGGATTTCCTTCTGTATTCTTGAATTCATCCCGGACCTCCTGCTTGGTCATCTTCATGTCTTCGTTAAATTTATGTTTTTGATATGCCCAGTCCGCAATACCGACTATCAGATATACCAGACTGATCTTCAGACCTGTATTGATGATAATGTTTCCACATAATACAATGGCCTGTGAAAGCGGTATCTCATAGAGAATAAACAAGTTGTCCTGCTCATCTTTGATACAACTGTATGTGACATAGGCGATCAATGCTATTTTAAGAATTGATTTGACTAGTTCAAAAACAGCCTCTTTTGAAAACATCCGCTTAAACCCATTAATAGGATTAAACTTGTCCAGCTTCGGCTGCATAGGTTTTGTACTAATCTGCCATCCCACCTGCACAAGGCTGACCAGGACAGCCACAATCAACCCTATCACCAGAAAAGGAATCATGATCTTGATAGAATCCCACATACTCATCCGCATGATCTGCATGATCGTATGTGAACTCATCTCTTTGCCGCCAATCATGGCAACCTCCGGTATCTTACTGTAAACTGCCGGAAATTCCTCCAAAAATCCATTGCCGACATAAGAAATAAATATTTTCAATATCAGAAAGAGTGCGATCAAATCCATTGCGGAATTTAACTCTTTACTCTTTGCAATCTTACCCTCTTCTCTGGCGTCTTTTAATTTCTTGGCGGTTGCCGGCTCTGTCTTTTCACCGCCGGGACCGTCTTTGGCAAACCATTGAAGCTGGTATTCCAAGCAGAGATTCTTTTCTTTCAAATCAATACATTCCTTCTATAAATGCCACCATCACCTTTTTCATTTCCGTAAAAATAAAATTCGAGATATTCGGCAATAGTCTGATGGTCAGGAACAAAACTATGAATCCAACCAAAACCTTCAGCTGCATACCAACTGCAAACATATTCATCTGTGGTGCGACTTTCGCCATAATTCCGAGAATCGCATTCAAAATCATACTGACCACAAAAATCGGCAGAATAATCCGAAATGCTATGACAAACAAATCTGTCACAAACATCAGAAAAGATGAGAACAAATGCTCCCAATCAAAATTCTGCCCCGCGATAGGAATCAGTTTATACGAATCCACCATCGCATTCAATATATAGTGATGCATATCTGTTATAACCAGAAGCATCAACAAAAAATAATTGTACAGATTACCGGTAATATTGACCTGTGAATTTGTCATAGGATCAAACACGGTCGCCATTGACATACCGATTTCCATATCAATCATATTTCCCGCTAATAAAATAATGGAATTACAAATGTTTGCCGCAAATCCAATCAGCAATCCTGTAATTCCCTCCTTGATGATGATAACGGCATATCCAAACACTCCCTGATAATCCAACGCAGTTTTCGGTAAAATCTGGAACAAAATAATAGTCACAAATACCGAAAACCCGATTTTTACCCGAAACGGTGTGTTGGTCATCCCAAAAAAGGGGGCAATAAACATAAATGTTGCCACTCTGACTAATATCATCAAAAAATATTCAAATGTAACTAGTGAAAAACTCAAATTTACCATAATATCTAACTCAGATATACCCCAAAATTAGACCATAAATTCGTGACATATTCTGTTAACCGGGTAAGCATCCAGGAACCGAAAAGCATAAGTCCCGCAAAAACCGCAAGAATCTTAGGCACAAACGTCAATGTCTGCTCCTGTATGGAGGTTACTGTCTGAAAGATGCTGACAATCAGTCCGACGATCAAAGACACCAACAGTAGCGGTGCCGATACTATGATAATCGTATAAATGGTCTGGCTTGCTATATCCAGTACTTCTCCCTGTGTAATCATCTCTGTCACCCTTTCCTAATTTACATCAGTAAAACGTCTTTACCAAGTTGCCGATTACCAGTTCCCAGCCATCCGCTAAGATAAACAAAAGAATCTTAAACGGCAAGGAAATCGTTGTCGGCGGGAGCATCATCATACCCATTGACATCAGGATGGATGACACTACCATATCAATTACGATAAACGGAATATAAATCAAAAATCCGATAATAAACGCTGTTCGCAATTCACTGATGATAAATGCCGGTATCAACACGGTGGTCGGTATCTCTGATTTATCCTCATAAGTCACTTCCGCAATTTCGCAGAACAGGTTAATGTCTTTTACCTGCGTCTGTCCGTACATAAATTCACGAATCGGCTGCATACCTGCCTCAAATGCCTGTTCCTGCGTAATCTCACCCGCATCCAGCGGTTTGATCGCATTCTCATTTACCTGTGAAAAAACAGGAGTCATGATAAACAAAGTCAAGAACAACGCCAAACCGATCAACACCTGATTTGGCGGAGATGTCTGCGTACCGATTGCACTTCGCAAAAAATGTAACACCACAATGATTCTTGTGAACGAAGTCAGCATGATTAAAATGGACGGTGCCAGCGTAATCACAGTCAACACTAACAAGATACGGATCGGTGCCGAAAGACTTCCCTCGTCATTATTGTACACAATTGAAAGTCCTTTGTTTGCATCGCCTGATGCCGTCGCCATAATCTCTGTCCTCTGTTCTTCGGACGCCGGTGCTGCATAAACTCTCTGCGGAACAAAAAAGCCGATTGTCAATGCAAGTACCATTGCCGCAAAAACCACGGAAAAAATACAATATCCCTTTTTGAATTTCTTCATCTTATCTGCCTACTTCTTTGGCAGGCGTTTTTTTATCTTGTTCAGAATGTCCTGAAAATTCTCTCCTGCCTCTGTTTGTTTCTGAACCTCATAGGTATCTAAATCTTTTAACTGTTCCTCTGTTAATGTAGTCAGCATGGTAATCTCATCTTTTCCCACGCCGATCACCAGATAAACGTCACCCGCTTCCACAATCTGTATGTACTTGTTCTGTGTCAGCCGCAGTGTTTCGATTACCCTGAGATTTTTATTGTATGACTTTCCTTTCTGATAATTGGCAATCCACTTTGTCGTAACATAAGTTAATGCCAGAACAAAAAGAAAAATCAACAGTACTCCCATCAGCTGCATAAAGTTACTGAAGCTGGAAGTCTTCATCTGTAACAATAACATATTAACCAACTACTTTTTTGACAGCCTCTATAACACGTTCTGCCTGAAACGGTTTTACGATAAAATCCTTTGCTCCGGACTGGATAGCCTCGATAACCATCGCCTGCTGTCCCATAGCTGAACACATGATGATTGCCGCATTCGGATCTGCCTCTCTGATTTTTTTCAATGCCTGGATTCCATCCATCTCCGGCATGGTAATGTCCATCAATACCAGATCAGGATTTGTCTCATTGTACTTCTCAACGGCTTTTAAACCATTCTCTGCCTCTCCGGCGATGTTATAGCCGTTTTTTGTGAGAATGTCTTTGATCATCATTCTCATAAATGCTGCGTCATCACAAATTAAAATATTCTTTGCCATGTTATTATCTCCTTAT
>CAKRJK010000012.1 GCA_934351705.1 uncultured Lachnospiraceae bacterium | reverse complement strand
GTACAAAGCTGCTCTAAAACAGCGAGAAATTGTGAGCGTTGTTCGTCACTGATCCCCTCAAATACGCGGGCTTCTTCCTCAAGAAAAGCTGTCTGAACCTTTTTGGCAAGCTCCCGGCCGTAATCCGTCAGATAAATATAATAAGAACGGCGATTATTCCCTTTATTCATGCGCTGTACCATGCCCTGAGTTTCCATCCGGTTCAAAATAGAAGTCAGAGTACCCGGTTCAATAAAACAAGCCTTAGCAATCGTTTTCTGCTCCATCCCATCATGGAAATACAAAAAATCCAGAATCTTCGGCTGCCCAAGCGTAAGCCCCGTATCAGCCAGCCTCTTCACAATCATTTTGTGCATCATCGTATGCCCTGCCATCATCAAATAATGATAAGAATGCTCCATCAATAAAACCTCCATAATCAATCATAAAAAATGATTAGAATACAAACAATTAGAATACGAACAATATACTAAATCAAATCCAGTATAATGTCAACCCCAGAAAACAAACCCACAAAATAACAAAGCAACGCCGGAAGATTGAAAGAGGGGTGAGTGTGCCCCATGCAAAAATACTGTATCGAAAGGCTTCGTGCAGTTCTTAAGAATCAGAGAGCCAAATAAACCAAGCGTTTTCCAATGTTTGAGCATAGCGAGTTTTGGAAAACGCTTGGTTGCCCTTATTTGGCGACGATTCTTTAGAACTGCTAGAAGCCTTGAGCACAGTACTTTTGCATGGGGCACACTCACCCCTTCACAACCTCCCTGCAAAAAAAGATTGCCACAAAATCCTTTTGTGACAATCTTGTACAATCCTAATTTATTTCAAAAATCCATTAATAATCTGTTCCTCGGCTTCTTGCTCAGTCAACCCCAAAGTCATTAGCTTAATCAACTGCTCACCCGCAATTTTTCCGATCGCTGCCTCATGGATCAGATTTGCGTCAATATTATTTGCGGAAAGCTCCGGTGTTGCATCCACATGAGCCTCGTCCATGATAATGGCATCACATTCGCTGTGACCTGCACATTTGTTATTACCGCATATCTTAGCTAAGAATACCTGATGGGACGATCCCTTGGCAACAGAACGGGAAACAATGTTTGTGCTGGAATTTTCTCCGTTCAAATCCACCTTAAAGTCGGTTTTTGCATATTGGGAGCCGTGTGTCATGATTTTCTCACGGACTTCTAAGGTCGCACCGTCTTTCAAATCTCCGGTGGTCACGCGGTTGGTGGAATCAATCCCTTTGATCTGTGTTGTTTCCATTTCCATGTAGGAATTTTCCTCTAAATGAACGATCGTTTCCGGGTTCATAATATTTTCTCCGTTGCCGTCGCCCTCGCCGTAATGTTTTTCGATATAGCGGACTTTGGAATTTTTTCCTACGAAGAAGGTGTGGATACCGTCATGCTTTGAGGTATCTGTGCCGCAGTTGTGGATACCGCAGCCTGCGATAATGGTCACATCACAGTTATCTCCGATATGAAAATCGTTGTATACCATATCCTGCAAACCGCTCTGGCTTAAAATAACAGGAATATGCACACTCTCATTTACAGTGCCCGGTTTGATAAAAATATCAATGCCCGGAGCGTCTTTTTTGGTAATAATATCAATGTTAGCGGTTGTGTTTCGGGATTCAAGCTGTCCGTTGGCACGGATATTGTATGCACCCTCTGGTATCCCGTGTAAATCCGCAACCTCGGCTAACAGATTCTTTTCTATTTGATCCATTGTAAACCTCCTTATCTTATGCCTTGTCCGTTAATGTCTTGCAGGTAGAAGGCTGATTCATCAGACGAGGAAGAATCTCTTCCTTTGTTCCGATAGAATCTACGCTGCCGTTTGCAATAACGATGATTTTGTCGGCAATATTCAAGATACGTTCCTGATGTGAAATGATCAGGATAGAGCCGTTAATCTCATCTCTCATTTTTTCAAATACTTTGATCAGGCTGTTAAAGCTCCAAAGGTCGATTCCTGCCTCCGGTTCATCAAAAATAGAAAGCTGTGTACCTCTTGCAAGGATCATGGCAATTTCAATTCGCTTTAACTCACCGCCGGAAAGGCTGCCGTTTACCTCACGGTCAATGTATTCTCTTGCACACAGACCAACCTCGGATAAAATATCACAGATATGGCTTACGGACATCTCTTCGCCTGCGGCAATGGTGATCAGATCTTTTACCGTTAAACCTTTAAAGTGAACAGGCTGCTGGAAAGCAAAGCTGATTCCCTTATTTGCTCGTTCGGTGATAGACAGATCGGTAATGTCCTCTCCGTTAAACAAAATCTGACCGCTGGTCGGTTTGATAATGCCTGCGATAATCTTGGCAAGTGTGGATTTACCGCCGCCGTTCGGACCGGTGATTGCCACGAAATGCTCGTTGATAGTCAGGCTGATGTCTTTTAAAATTTCTTTGTTGTCATTTGCGTCATCGACTTCATAGCATATATTCTTTAATTCTAACATAGTTCCTCCAAATTGTTATATTCGCCACTCATTGCTACATTATACTACGAAACCCTTATCCGAACAAGCGTCTAATCGGGATAAATGAGATGTTCCTCGGTAATGTCATCTAAAATCTCATCATAGTATTTTTTTGCAAGATATTTTGCCATCGGGAGATTCAAATCCAGATAATTTCCGCAGTCTCTTGCGGCGGCACCCGGAATCTCGCCCTCGTATTCTGCAATAAATAAGAATAACTCCTGAATCAACGGGATAATATCTTTAGATTCATAGTCACCTGCAAGGATCAGATAAAATCCGGTGCGGCACCCCATAGGGCCGAAGTAAATCGTCTTATCTGCATAATCGGGATGATTTCTAAGATAAGTGGCACCGAGATGTTCGATCGCGTGCATTTCCGCGGTATTCATGACCGGTTCAAAATTCGGTCTGGTCATACGCAGATCAAATGTGGTAAGCACGTTATTGCCGACGGTGTCCTTGCGGGATACATAGATACCCGGTAACAGGGTTAAGTGGTTCACGGTAAAACTTGCGATTTTTTTCATTATAATTCACCTGCCATTTCCAGAAGTAATTTTACGGAATTCTGAATTGCCATCGCCTCAAAAGCAGGGTAGTCCATGTGAGCACTGTCATCTGCCTTATCGGAAATCGCACGGATAATCAAAAACGGAATGTGATTCAGATAAGCGGCGTGCGCAATGGCAGCCCCCTCCATCTCCGTACAGTAGCCGCCGAAAGTATCGACAAGCCAGTCCTTCTTCTCGTGGCTCGAAACAAACTGATCCCCACTGACAATGCGTCCCTCAAAAACATGAACGTCCGGAATCGCCTTTTGACATGCGTTCAATGCGGTTTTCCGCAGTGTTTCGTCTGCCGTAAAAGAGAGCGTGTCCATTCGCGGAATCTGACCGAGCGGATAGCCGAATGCGACAGCATCCATATCGTGTTCAATCGTATCCGTAGACAGCACGATGTCACCGATATCAATGTTGGAATTGAGCGAACCCGCAATGCCGGTATTGATGACCGCAGTCACATGAAAATCGTCTGCGAGAATCTGGGTACACATTGCGGCATTGACTTTTCCGATACCGGAGCGGACCACAACCGTATCCTTGCCGTTTAAAGTTCCTTTATAAAAGTCCATAGAAGCCTTTGTGTGAACTTCTACGTCCTGCATCTGTTCTTTGATTTTTGCAACTTCTTCATCCATTGCACCGATAATACCTAACATACCATCCTCCTCATTCTTCAATCTATATGCTATTTTAAGATAATTTTTCCAAAAAGACAATAGCACTTAATCCTCTTTTGGAGGAAGAAAACTGCCACGCACAACGGCACTTTCGCCGAAACGGTTTTTGATGGAATCCAAAGCCGCATCCAGCCGCTGTTGCTTTTCGGAGGATAGGGCAGGAGCCGTGTCTGTTGACGGGGGAACGGAAAAATCCATATTAAACAGATTCATCTGAACAGGCTCATCCTCATCAATCAGTTTGGTGGTGCGGATTCCCAAAAGCCGCACCGGAGTCTTGTTCCACATCTCATCAAACAACCGGCAGGAAACGTCATAGATCACGCTGGTCACATTGGTCGGCGAGAGCAGGGCGCACTGATGTGAGGTACTTTGAAAGGTATGGTATTTGATCTCAACCGTCACGGAATTGGCAAGCTGCCCCGCGTCACGCAGTCTGGCGGCAACCTGTTCGGAAAGTGCGAGCAGAATCTGCTTGGCATCAGCGGCGTTGGTCACGTCCGCAGACAGGGTGGTAGAGTTGCCGATTCCCTTTGCTTTGGAAACTTCGCTGCACACTTTATCGGGAGCAATGCCATTTGCATATTCCCACATCAGAGTCCCGTGACTTTTAAACTCCCTTACCAAAAAATCCTGCGGGGTATGAGCCAGTTCACCGATTGTCGTAATCCCCAGAGCACGCAGTCTGGTCGAGCTGGATTTGCCTACCATATACAAATCTTCTATGGGAAGAGGCCACATCTTCGTAGGAATCTCTTCTTTATATAAAGTATGCACTTTGTTTGGTTTTTCAAAATCACTTGCCATCTTAGCGAGCAATTTATTTGGGGCAATCCCGATATTGACGGTAAAGCCCAGTTTTTGATGGATGGTATCCGCAATGATGTGGGCTGCTTCCTCGGCGGAGGCATAGTGGTGGGCAATCGGAGCAAAATCCAGAAAGCACTCATCAATCGAAAGCTGTTCCAGATCCGGCGTAAAGGTACGCAGAAGTTCCATCATTTCGCGGGAGCGTCGTCGGTACATCTCGTGATCCGGTTTTGCAAGTACCAAAGACTCGCATTTTCGTAAAGCCTGTGCAATCGGTTCTCCAGTTTTTACGCCGAAAACCTTTGCGGGAACGGATTTTGCGAGAACGATGCCGTGACGGCTCTCGCGATCACCGCCGATGGCTGACGGAATGGTACGTAAATCCAATGTATCACCGTTTTCTAAGCGTTCCAATGAGGTCCAGCTCAAAAAAGCAGAGTTGACATCTATGTGAAAAATTAATGATTCCAAAGTTGAAAACCTCCGTGGAGTATAGTAAAGTTATGATTAGTATAACACAGGAAATCGAATATTTGTTTGCTTTTTGCTGTAAAAGGAGAAAAAAATGAAATTTTTTCACATCGGAGATTTACATATAGGAAAACATCTTTACCATTATTCTCTGTTAGAAGACCAAAAATATGTATTGGAGCAGATTATAAAGGCTGTGGAGGAAGAAAAACCGGAGGCGGTAGTGTTTGCCGGAGATATTTATGACAAGCCGATTCCGGCGGCAGAGGCGGTGCATCTGCTGGATGAATTTTTGACAGAGTTAAATGCTCTGGAGCAGGCACCCGAAATTCTGATGATTGCGGGAAATCACGACAGTGGGGAACGACTTGCGTTTGCAAGCGGTATTCTTAAAAAACACCGTGTACATATCGCGGGAATGCCGCCGAGAAAGGCGGAGGATACGATAGAACAGGTTATTTTGGAAGATGATTACGGAAAGATCCGTTTCTATCTGCTGCCGTTTACAAAGCCGTCCTATATCAGGCATGAATATGCGGAAGGGGAGATCGACAGCTATGACAGTGCGATCGGAGCCATTTTGGAAAAAGAGGAGATATCCCAAAAGGAGAGGAATGTCATCGTGTCACATCAATTCTACACGACAGGCAAAGAAGAAGAACAGACCTGCGAGTCGGAGGTTCTTATGGTAGGCGGAATAGACAGGGTGTACAGCAGCAAACTGGATATGTTCGATTATGCGGCATTAGGGCATTTACACAAGGCACAGAAAGTCGGAAGGGAAGAATGCCGTTATGCCGGAACATTGTTAAAATATTCTGTGAGTGAGGCGGATGACGAAAAAACCTTTACCGTAGTAGAGTTAAAGGAAAAGGGCAGCAGACCGCACATAGAGACACGAACGATCAAACCGCTCCGGGAGGTTTCGGTCTTAAAAGGCGAATTGCAGGAGGTGCTTACGCATACGGAGGCGGCGGAGGACTATGTGAGTATTACGCTGACCGACGAGATTGAACCGTATTTGCCAAAGGAGCGTTTAGAAACGGTATTTTCCTATATTTTAGAGATACGGATCGACAATGCGAGAACAAGAAAAATTCTGGAATTTGAGGAAGAACAGATCGAGAGTGAAGCACCGATGGAGTCGTTTGCGGCATTTTTTGAAATGATGCAGGGCAGGGAGATGACGGCACAGGAAGAAGAAGTGATGCATGAGATTCTGAATGGACTTTTAGAGAACGGAGGGGAGAAAGAATGAAACCTTTAAAGCTGGAGATGTCGGCATTTGGTTCTTATGCGGGAGAAGAAGTGGTGGATTTTTCCAAAGTCGGCAACGGAGTTTTTCTGATTACCGGCAATACCGGAGCGGGAAAGACTACGATATTTGATGCGATGGTGTACGCTTTGTATGACAGAACAAGCGGCGGTGAGCGGAGCGGCAACATGATGCGAAGCCAGTTTGCAAAACCGCAGACACGTACCTATGTCCGTTTCACCTTTTCGGTTCGCGATGAAGTCTACACGGTATACAGAAATCCCGATTATTATATTGAAAAAGAATTAAAAAACGGCAAAGTCAAAGAGCAGAAAGTGACAAAATCCGTAGAATTAACGCTGCCGAATCAGGAGGTTTACCCGGAGAAAAAAGCACAGACCGATGAGAAAATCGAAGAACTCATCGGGTTGGATGCCGTTCAATTTACCCAGACGGTCATGCTGGCTCAGGGAGATTTTTTGAAGCTGTTGTATACAAAATCAGACAACCGGAAAATGATTTTATCTAAAATCTTTAAGACGAGTTTATACTATCGGATCGAGGAAGAGTTAAAACGCAGGGCGTTTCATGCCCAGGAGGCGTTAGACGACTGCAAAAAGGCAATGTGGCAGGAGTTGTCCAATGCACGTTTTGACATAGAATGCGAGGCGGATACCGAGCAGCTTGTGGCGTGTATCGAGCGGCAGAAGAAGAAGGAAAAAGAACAGCTTGCGCAGAAAAAGGAAGAGACAAAGAAACTGGAGGAACTGAGTGCAAAGCTGAGTGTGCAGGAGCAGATCAATGCACAGTTTGCACAGTTGAAAAAAACAGAGATTTTGCTAAGTGAGCTGTCCGAAAAAAAGCAGATGTTATCGGAGCAGGAGCAGGCGGCAAAGCGGCAGTTGTCAGAGCAGGAGGAATTGTTGCAAAAGGAAATCGCAGAGTTAGAGCGGTCGTTGCCGATTTATGAGCAGATTCAAAAAGGAAAAGAAAAAGAAGCGGGTGCGACAAAGCGTCTGGAAGAAATCGCACAGGACAAAGGAATTTTCGGAAAAGAAAAGAAAAAGACGCAAGAGAGCAGGGAGCTTTGGGAAAGACAGGTTGAAAAAGCCAAAAGAGCGGGAGAACTTTACGAGGAAATCTATCAGAAATTTTTCCGGGAACAGGCGGGAATTTTGGCATTGCAGTTAAAAGAGAAAACCCCGTGTCCTGTGTGCGGCTCCACAGAACATCCCAATCCGGCAAAAATTACGGAACACGCTCCGACACAGGAGATGGTAGAACAGAGCAAGCGGGACAGGGAGTGTGCGGAGGCAGACAGAGAGCGTTTCGGGGCAGAGTTTCTCGCACAGAAGGAACAATATGAGAGCCTGAAAAGAGAGGAGGAGACAAAGGCGAAAATTCTCCTGGCAGAGGCAAAAAAAGAACTCGAGATAAATAGGAAAGAATTGCTGTACGGAAGCGAGAAAGAGGCAAAGCAGGCATTAAAAGACAGGAAAGCAAGTCTTGAAAAATTGCAAAAGCAGGTAAGCCGTGCCGAAGAACTGAGAAAACAGTGCGAGGAAAAAGAACAGCTCTATCTCGGACAACGGGAGCAGCTTTTGAAAAACACCAAAAACCAAAAAGAAGAAGATATCCAAACGGCAAAAGAGTTAAAGCAGGAGTGGACAAAAAAGCTGCGAGATTCGGAAAAGGAACTGCAAAAGACGCACACCGCATTGGAAATCAACCGACAGATTTATCAAAATCTGGAAAAGTACGAGAAGACATATGAAAGACTGCATGAGGAGGCTGCGGTCATTGATACGCTGAATCGTACGGCAAACGGCAAGATCAGCGGAAGTGCCAAGATTGATTTTGAAACTTATATGCAAAGAAAGTATTTCCGATTGATTCTGGCGGAGGCAAATAAACGCCTGATCAAAATGAACCGGGGCGGATTCTTGTTACAGTTAAAAGAGAGTGACAACGTCGGCAAGGGAAAGAATGAGGGCTTGGATCTGCAGGTGTACAGTATGATGACCAACAGCATTCGCGACATCAAGACGCTTTCCGGCGGAGAATCTTTTCTTGCGGCATTGTCGATGGCACTGGGACTGTCCGATATTGTCCAGAAGATGGCGGGAGCGGTACAATTAGATGTTATGTTTATTGATGAGGGATTTGGCACTCTGGATGAGATGTCACGTCAGCAGGCGGTGGAGGTTCTGCAGGAACTTGCGGGAGAGAACCGTCAGGTCGGAATCATTTCACACGTCAGTGAGTTAAAAGAACAGCTTGATAAAAAGCTGGTTGTGGAAAAAGGGGAAAGAGGAAGCAGTATTCGGTGGGAAATGTAGTTGTTAAGAAAATCTAAATAAAATAAACGGAATTTTTAGATTTATTTTATAATCCTTTAAGGGATGCGACACAGTTTTGTCACAAATGATTCTTATAATGAACCTATCAAATGAAGCAAGGCAACAATACCTTTATTGATAGATTAACATTTTCATAACTAAACTCCTCGAAAAGCCTCGGAAATTCAAAGTTTCCGAGGCTTTTCCCTGTCTGCCGCGGATAGGGTGTGTACCCTGTAAAAAAACAGCTAATATTTATATAGAAAAAACTCACAAAAAATAAAGAAAAAACCAGTTACTTTTTGAAAAAAATGTAGATGGTTTTTTGTCGGCAATGGTAGTAAGATAGTCAGTGAAAAAATAGAAGAAACTGAAAGAGGTGGAATTATGGAATCATTTAACTTTTTATTGTTTTTAGCAATAATTCTGATTTCAACCAAAATATTCGGATTGTTTACCAGAAAGATAAAGATGCCGCAGGTAGTAGGAGCATTAGTAGCAGGTGTCATTTTGGGACCATCCGTGCTGAACCTGATACAGATGGAAAGTGACGGAAACTTTTTGTCATATATGGCAGAGATTGGTGTTATTCTGTTGATGTTCTGTGCAGGTCTTGAAACAGATTTAGGAGAGTTAAAGGAAAACGGTGTTGCATCCTTCATCGTTGCAACATGTGGAGTTATCGTACCGTTAGTCGGAGGATTTGCAGCGTATGCGTTGTATTTCCATTTGGATGTAACCGACTACAAAGAATTTTTAAGAGCACTCTTTGTCGGAGTTGTGTTGACGGCGACATCGGTAAGTATCACAGTCGAGACGTTACGTGAGCTTGGCCATTTGAAAGGAAAAGTCGGAGCGACCATTCTGGGAGCGGCAATTATTGATGATATTCTCGGTATTATCGTATTGACGATTGTTACAAGCCTTGAAGATACCAGTGTCAACCCGGCAGTTGTATTTGGAAAGATTGCTTTGTATTTCGTGGCAATCGCAGTCCTTTGGTTTGTGTTAAGCAAGTTAAAACCATTAATCGAGAAAAGAGATAATTTGAGAAGAACCGCAATCTTATCCCTGTCCTTCTGCTTTTTGATGGCATACGCATCAGAAGTATTTTTCGGAATCGCAGATATTACAGGTGCTTACTTTGCAGGTCTGATGCTTTGCTCCATGAAGATAGAAAGCTATGTAGAGCGGAGAGTATCCATTGCATCTTACTTAATCTTTTCACCGGTATTCTTTGCAAGTATCGGTATGAAGACAAAGTTAGACGGATTGACGGGAAGTCTAATTGTATTTTCCTTAATTCTGCTTGTGATTGCAATTATTTCTAAAGTCATCGGATGTGGCTTGGGAGCAAAACTTTGCAAATATACCAATAAAGAATCACTCCAGATCGGTGTTGGTATGATATCCAGAGGAGAGGTTGCGTTGATTGTGGCACAAAAAGGATACCAGGCAGGAATGCTGAGTGACGATCTGTTTGCACCGATTGTTTTGGTGGTTATTGTAACAACTCTGATCACACCGGTATTGCTGGGAATGGTATTTAAAGATAAAGGAACAAAAGAAGAACAGGCAACTGCGTAGACAATACATAAGAAAAGAGGCTGTCAAAAGAAATTCTTTCGACAACCTCTTATTTTTATGTTTAAATAAACCAGGTATCCTGATCGGAGGAAGAAACGGACACGGCACCTGCCTGTAAAAGTGCCATAATATCTTCCTTTTCGGAAACCATGCCGCCCGCGATTACGGGAATCGGAGAATCCTTGCAAATCTTTTTGATGACCTTTGGCATCAGTGCGGGAAGGATTTCGATACAGTCGGGTTTTCCGGCACGCATTGTTTTTTGAATACTGTCATAAGCCATAGAATCAATGACAAAAAAACGAAGGATCGTATAAAGTCCCAATTCCTTTGCCCGTTTGATCAGAGGAGATTTCGTAGTGATAATGCCGTCGGCATCGGTGTATTGATGAATAAAATCAATCGCAATCTCTTTTGAACTCAGTCCGTGAATCAGATCAACATGAACCATTGCAATCTTATTTGCGGATTTCACTTTTGATACAATCTTTCGGATGTTACAGATGTCTCCGTATAAAATGAACACAATGGAACTTTCGGATTGTAAACATTTTTCTAACCCATCTTCATTTTTTACCGCTGCAATCACAGGGGAATCTTCTAAAGCCTCCAAAAACTCAGAACGCATTTACCTACCTCCTACTGATAAGAATAAAAAGGCATGAAACCTTAAATGACTGCTTTTATTATATATGAAATATCAGGAAAAGAAAAGTTTGTGTTCAAAAATCATGTGCCCAAAAATAACAAAATATATTGTGACATTTGCCAAAAAATAAATAAAAAAATCTGAATCCTTGTAAAAAATGTAGAATAGTATCAAAAATAAAAAAATACTATTGCATTTCAAAAAAAATAGGAGTATTGTGTTAGCAGAGATGAACAAGGGCGTTCCATTTAGCGATGGAGCGTCCTTTTTTTCATTCTAAGAAACTATACAAAGGCACAGTGACACAGGGGATGCACTTGTAAAAAAAGTAAAGAAAGGATGTATGAACATGGAAGAAAGAACCGTAGAAAAGAAACCAGATTATTTCAACGTAGCAGATATTTTCGGAGAGAACGTATTCAATGATGCAGTGATGCAGGAACGACTTCCGAAGAAAGTTTACAAAAAATTAAGAGAAGTCATCGAAGAAGGAAAAGAACTGGATTTAGAAACGGCAGATGTGGTAGCACATGAGATGAAAGAATGGGCAATCGAAAAAGGTGCAACACATTACACACATTGGTTCCAGCCATTGACAGGTGTGACAGCCGAGAAGCATGATTCTTTTATCACAGCACCGATGCCAAACGGAAAAATCTTAATGAGCTTTTCCGGTAAAGAGTTGATCAAAGGTGAACCGGACGCATCATCATTTCCATCCGGCGGATTGAGAGCAACCTTTGAGGCAAGAGGATATACAGCATGGGATTGTACCTCACCTGCATTTGTACGTCAGGATGCCGCAGGCGCAACACTTTGCATTCCGACCGCGTTCTGTTCTTACACAGGCGAGGCATTAGACCAAAAGACACCGCTTCTTCGTTCTATGGCGGCAATCAATGAACAGTCACTCAGACTTTTGAGATTATTCGGAAATACAACTTCCAAGAAAGTAACACCTTCCGTCGGACCGGAACAGGAATACTTCCTGGTAGATGAAAAGAAAT
Organism: uncultured Lachnospiraceae bacterium; assembly: GCA_934351705.1. Lineage (GTDB taxonomy): Bacteria > Bacillota > Clostridia > Lachnospirales > Lachnospiraceae > Maccoyibacter. The sequence goes on along the minus strand of CAKRJK010000012.1, from coordinate 1,082 downwards.
ATTTACAGAGAAAAGATTTGATTTATGCGGGACGTACTCTTTTTGGAGCACCGCCGGCAAAAGGACAGGAGATGGAGGATCACTATTTCGGAGCAATCCGCGAGAGAATCGCATCATTTATGAAAGACGTAAACAAAGAGCTCTGGAAACTCGGTGTATCCGCAAAAACACAGCATAATGAGGTAGCTCCGGCACAGCATGAGTTAGCACCGATTTATGCGGAGGCAAACATTGCAGTCGACCATAACCAGTTGGTAATGGAAACATTGAAAAAAGTGGCAGAGCGTCATGGTATGCACTGTCTGTTACATGAAAAACCATTTGCGGGAGTGAACGGTTCCGGTAAACATAATAACTGGTCTATTACCACCGATGACGGAATCAACCTCTTAGATCCGGGCGATACACCACATGATAATGTACAGTTCCTGTTGGTATTATCCTGTATCTTAAAAGCAGTCGATACCCATGCGGATATTTTAAGAGCATCCGCAGCAGATGTGGGAAATGACCACAGATTAGGAGCAAACGAGGCACCGCCTGCAATTATCTCAATCTTCTTGGGAGCACAGTTGGAGGACGTGTTAAAACAGTTGATCAGCACCGGCTCGGCAACACACAGTCTTGAGGGAGAGATGTTAAAGACAGGTGTGGCAACCTTACCTGATTTCATGAAGGACGCAACAGACCGTAACAGAACTTCACCGTTCGCATTTACGGGAAATAAGTTTGAGTTCCGTATGGTCGGTTCAAAGGCATCTATCGCACAGCCGAACGTAGTCTTAAATACGATCGTTGCAGAGGCATTTGCAGAAGCATGTGATGTTTTGGAAAAAGCAGATGACTTTGATATGGCAGTACATGATCTGATCAAGAAGAATGTGACAGAGCATCAGAGAATCGTATTTAACGGAAACGGTTACTCCGAGGGCTGGGTAGAAGAAGCAGAAAAACGCGGATTGCCGAATATCAAATCTATGGTAGATGCAATTCCTTGCCTTGCAACAGACAAAGCAGTTGCCTTATTTGAAAAATTCGGTGTATTTACCAAATCAGAACTGGAGTCCCGCGTAGAGGTAGAA
>CAKRJK010000011.1 GCA_934351705.1 uncultured Lachnospiraceae bacterium | reverse complement strand
TTCCTTTGCGGAGATATTTCTCTGCAAATTCTCCCTGACGGCCAAACGCAACACAGTTGATAAAATCCGCTGTCTGTGTATCGCCTTCACGTTTAAATCTTCTGTCTACCGCTAAGCTATATCTTGCAATTGCCATAGACTGCTCACCCTGAGAATAACGAATCTCCGGATCTCTTGTCAGTCTACCCATCAGTATTACTTTATTCATACGATTTCCTCTTTTCTATCTATGCCTCGTCTGCTCTAACGCATAAGAATCGAAGAACGTTATCCATAATACGAACGTTTTCTTCTATCTGTGCAGGTGCATCTGCCTCTGCATCAAACTGAATGAAGTAATAGAATCCTTCTCTCATTTTCTGAATTTCGTAAGCTAATTTTTTCTTACCCCATTCATCTACGTTTGTGATTGTGCCTCCAAAGCGAGTGATGTACTCTTTTGCTTTCTCTACAACAGCCGCTCTCTCATCGTCTTCGATTTTGGCATTCACAACGAGTGCTAATTCATACTTGTTCATGCGAATGTACCTCCTTTTGGTCTCTGGCCCCTGCTTTTATGGCGGGAGCAAGGAATTTTAATATATCACGAGGATATATGATACCATGCATTGGTGTCTTTTTCAAGCATTTTTATGAAATTTCTGCATTTTCTGCGTTTTTGGTAAGCCCTTTTGTGTTTTTTTCTACCTGACGGCGCGGTATCATGATCTGGTGGGCACATCCCATGCATTTTAAACGAAAATCCGCTCCTACCCGCAAAATCTCCCACTCACTGCTGCCGCACGGATGTTGTTTTTTTAATTTTACAATATCCCCTACTTCATATTGATATTGGTTCATATTCTCTCTCCGCTTTCTGAAATATTTCCGACGTTGTTATATCTTACGAAATACGCTTCCGATACTCTCGTGCAGTACCAGATCGGCTTTGTTGTCCATCGGTGTTGTCGACTTGTTGATCAGGATCAGCTTATCTCCCTGATAGTAGTCGATGAGTCCCGCTGCCGGATATACCGCAAGGGAGGTTCCCCCGATGATCAGCACATCGGCATTGCTGATATAGTAGACTGCCTCCTGCAAGGTCTGATTATCCAGTCCTTCTTCGTACAGGACAACATCCGGTTTGATATTACCGCCGCATTCACAGGTCGGTATGCCTTCTGATTCCAAAATATATCTTGCATCATACAGTTTGTGGCAACGCTGACAGTAATTGCGGTGCACACTTCCGTGTAGCTCTAACACTTTCTTGCTGCCCGCCGCCTGATGCAGGCCGTCTATATTCTGCGTAATCACGGCTTTTAATTTGCCCTGTCTTTCGAGTTCTGCCAACTTTTTGTGTGCGTCGTTTGGCTGTGCATCCAACGCAAGCATTTTGTCCCGATAGAACCGATAAAATTCTTCCGTTTTTCTCATGTAAAAGGAGTGGCTTAGAATGGTTTCCGGCGGATAATCATATTTTTGATGATACAATCCGTCCACACTCCGAAAATCGGGTATTCCGCTTTCGGTAGAGACTCCCGCTCCGCCAAAGAATACGATATTGTCAGATTGATGTACAATGTCTAAAAATTGTTTTATCTGTTGTGTTTCTTCCATATATATGCCCTCCTCGTAATTTCTCCCGATTGTTTTCGGGGTTGTTTTCCTTTTTTAGATATTATAGGATATTCCTTAGGAACTTTCAAACAAATTTGCATAAAATATAAGAGTGGACTTGTGGAGGATTTTTAACATGAAAATTGTAGATATGCACTGCGATACGATTTCGCAAATTTATGAAGAACGACAACAGGGCTTTTCAACCGAACTGTTTCAAAATCATTTACAGCTTGATCTCGCCCGCATGAAAGAATCAGACTATCTGCTTCAAAATTTTGCCGTCTTTGTAGATTTAGAAAAAACAGATTCCGCTTACCGCTCCGCCAAAAAGCAAATTTCTCTCTTTTATGAGGAGCTGGAAAAAAATGCTTCTCTGATCGTTCCCGTGACAACGTATTCCGAAATCTGTTCCTGCCGCCGGTCAAAAAGGCTCTGCGCCCTTCTGACATTGGAAGAGGGGGCTGTCTGTGAAGGAAGCCTTAAAAAATTACATGAATTTTATGACCTCGGCGTGCGTATGATGACGTTTACATGGAATTATGAAAATGTTCTCGGCTCTCCGGGCGAACCCGCAGATCAAAAACAACCCGCCGGCGGTCTGAGTCCTCTCGGAATGGAATTTCTTAGTGAAATGGAGTCTCTTGGCGTGATTCCCGATGTTTCCCATCTGTCGGATGCGGGAATCGGCGATGTGTGCCGTCTTGCGAAAAAACCGATTGTTGCCAGCCACTCGAACGCTTTCTGTCTCTGCCCGAGAGGTCGTAATCTGACAGACCAACGTATTCGGCAGATTGCAAATCTCGGCGGTGTTATTGGGATGAATTATTACGGTCCGTTTTTGACAACTCCTACCAATGACAACCCGGATTGCTTCGGAAAAATTGCAGACATTGTCACCCATATCCGTTATGTCACCAACATCGGCGGTATGGAATGTGTCGGTCTTGGTTCTGACTTTGACGGGATTGATGACAATTTGGAATTAAAAGACTGTTCTTATATGGAACATCTGATTCATGCGTTAAAAAAAGACGGTTTCTGTGAAAGTGAAATCGACGGTATCTTAGGGGATAATGTTTTGCGTGTGTATCGGGAGTGGCTCTAGAAAATACTTGAATCCCGTTACAAAAGATGTTTCCGCATCCTTTTAGATTTCCACAACGGAAATCTCATTGCCGTGTCCTTTTATGATGCTGATCAAATCCTGTGTCTTTAACCACACGGTTGCCGTGTTATCGTTTGGATGTACGCCGATCATGCCCGGTTCTTTCGTAAACTCCTTGTCCAGAAAGACCTGCACTTTTTTCTCGTTGTCGTTTAACACTCCGAGCGGTGTCACAGACCCCGGTATCAGCTTCATAATATCCATTAAATCCTCTTCGGATGCAAAACTCAGCGAACGGGTATGATTCCTTTGTTTAAATTCTTTTAGATTTACCCTCTTGTCGCCTTTTACGGTTATGAGGTAATAATTTCTTTTCTTGTCATCCCGGACACAAAGATTTTTTGCATCCGCCTGCGGATACGGTATCTCTATTTCTGCAAGTTCTGCCATGTTATAAACGGCTTTGTGCTCTGTAATTTCATGCCGGATATTATTTTCTTTTAAATAAGCGTATATTTCCTGCTTGTCCATGTTTTTCTCTCCCTTAAAACGATTTTTTGTGTTTATTATAATGTAGCATTGTCCACCTTACAAGCCGCGTTTTCCATTGACGGACTTACGGTAAACATTTATAATATTTATATCATATATTTTAATTATTTTAAGGAGGATTTTACACATGAAAAAGAAACTTATGGCACTGTTACTGACATCAGCTCTTGTTGCTACTGTTTTTGTCGGATGCGGATCTGACACAACAGATACTGACAGCAAGAAAGAGACAAAAAAGACGACTGAGGCAACCACCACAAAAGATAAAAAGGAAGATTCTTCCGACGAAAAATTTGCAGACGTTGAAGAATATCTTTCCCATCCGGATGTTCAGGCTGAAATTCAGGCAGCTTTGGATTCTGAGGATGATTCCATGAATTTGAAAGTGGTAGGTGATAAAGATACTCTCATTTATCAATATACTTATGATACACAGCTTGTAACAGACGGTGTGGACGCCGACAGCGTAGCTCAACAGTTTGAATCCGCTATGGCATCTCAGGAATCTACTCTGCAGAATGTTGCAGATACCCTTGCTCCATACATCGAGATCAATCCTGTCAAAGTAAAAGTTCAGTACTTTGACGCTGACGGAACTTTACTTTACGAAAAAGAATTTGTTTCCCAGTAGTAATTTTGAATCCTAAAAAGGCATTACCGCAGAATCTGTGGTAATGCCTTTATGAGTTGCGGGAGTAGGATTTGAACCTACGACCTTCGGGTTATGAGCCCGACGAGCTTCCAGACTGCTCCATCCCGCGTCAATGTATTTATTATAGCTCTCTTTTTGCTAACTGTCAAATCTCTATATCTTACTATATTCAATCTTCGTATTTCTATTCCTGTTTTTACATCAAACCTGCCAAAATTACACTCGCCGCAATCCCCCCCAGCGTAGCGGCAATCGCGCCTGCAAGCGTATAACGGCTCTTGGTTACCTTTACCGCCATAAAATAAACCGACATGGTATAAAAAATTGTCTCCGTACAGCTCATCATGATAGAGGCGATGGTTCCCAGCATAGAATCCGGTCCGTGTTCTTTAAAAATATCCAGCACCAATCCCGTTGCCGCCGAGGAGGAAAACATTTTCACTACCGCAACCGGAACTAATTCCGAAGGAAATCCGATTAAATTTGTGATCGGCGCTATCCAATCGGAAAGTGCGTCCAGAAATCCCGACGCCCGCAGCACACCCACGCCGATCATCAGACCGATCAATGTCGGCATAATCTGGATCACCGTGTGAAATCCGTCTTTTGCCCCCTCGACAAAATCATCATAGATATTTTGCTTATTTAACAAGCCATACCCGACGATCAGAAAAATCAACACCGGAATGATCGCATCTGATAAAAACAAAATTAATTTCATTTTTGAACCCTTTCCATTATTCTTGCAAAAATAATTCCCACCGCCGTAGATATTGTTGTTGCCACGATCGCCGCTCCCACAATCCTTGTCGGATTGGCTGAACCGTACTGCGTCCGATACGCAATAATGTTAATCGGTATCAGTTGCAGGGAAGAAATGTTTACAATCAAAAACGTACACATTTCCGTGTTGGCAATCCCCTTTTCGACCGCCCGCTTTCCTTTGAAAATACCGCTTCTTCGTTTCTCCTCCAAATCCTCTAACTCTTCCATCGCTTTGATTCCCGCAGGGGTTGCCGCCCATCCCAAGCCGAAAAAGTTTGCAATCATATTGGTAGCTATATATTCTCTGGATTTATGGTTTTTGGGAATATGCGGAAATAAAAAGTCAAGAATCGGTCCCAGCTTTTTTGCCATCCCCTCTATAATTCCGGCTTTCTCCGCAATCTTCATCAGCCCTACCCAAAAAGACATCACGCCTGTCATGGTAATACAAAGTGTGACCGCCTCTTTTGCCGAATCAAGTGCCGCTCCTGTTATCTGGGGCAGATTTCCGTTAAATGCAGCAAATACGATTCCGATGAGGATCATAAACCCCCACAGATAATTTAACATGGCAGTTTCCTCTTTGCTTTTTTTCATTCTATGCGGTTGTGCATTCTTCCATGAGAATAAGATACATAAAATCTTACTTTCTTCGATAAGATATGTTAGAATGAATTATCTTATTTTATATGGAAGGAACCTATTATGTCATACAGAAAACGCATTGTTGCTTTTGGATTGAGTTTTATTGTCGCTATTTCTTCCCTAACCGGATGTGCGGCACAAAAATCTCTCCCTTCCCTGAAATCAGAAGAGGCAAAAGCAGAAGTCCGAACAGATTTTGATACTTATATGGAAGACCTTTTTAAAGAGGAGGTTGCCCTGAATACGATTTCACTACATTATACTTTAGCGGACCCCGTTGCCTGCGGTCTTACGGATTACGAGGTGTCTCTCGGTTCTATCGGAGAGGAATCTTTGCAGGAGGGTGTTGATCTACTCAAAAATATTCAATCCTCTTTGGATGATTTTTCTTATTCCGCACTTACGAAAGAACAAAAGCTCACCTATGATATTTTAGACGATTACTCTACGTTGGAGTTAGACAATGCGAACCTCTATTTGTACAGCGAGGTGCTGTGTCCGAGTACCGGAACACATGCCGAGCTTCCGGTTTTACTTGCGGAATACTCCTTCCGTTCCCAAAAGGATGTTTTAGATTATCTGGAAATTTTGGAATTGATCCCAAATTATTTTGATGAAATCATTGCATTTGAAAAAGAAAAAGCAAATGCGGGACTTTTCATGTCCGAAAAAAATGCGGATACCGTGATCAAACAGTGCAAGGATTTTTCGGCAAATCCGGACTCAAACTTTTTGATCGAAACCTTTGACAGCCGTATTGAAGCTCTTCCAAACATAAGCGCTTCCGATAAGGAATCTTATCGTCATCAAAATGAAACCTACGTCAAAGAAAAAGTTCTTCCCTCTTACACCAAACTTGCCGATTCTATTTCCAACCTGAAAGGCTTTTGCAGCGACAAGGGCGGCCTTTGCAACTTTGAAAAAGGAACCGACTATTATAAATATCTTGTAGCCTCCTCGACAGGCTCGGATGCGGATGTCGAAGATCTGCAGAAGATGGTGGAGAAAAAAAGAAAATCGGATTTAAAGGAGCTCTCCGCTCTCTTGACAAAAAATCCCGGTCTGGCAGCGGAAAGCACTGATTATGAAATGAATCTGCCTGATCCGTCCCAGATTTTAAGCCAGCTAAAGGAAACGATCAAGAAAGATTTTCCCGAAGCACCCGAGGCAAACTTTACGGTCAAATACGTTGACGAGGCTTTGGAAGATTACCTTGCACCTGCCTTTTATCTGACCTCTCCATTGGATGATTACAAAGAAAATTCCATTTACATCAACGCTTCTTCCAATTACGAAAAAATGGAATTGTTCACAACGCTTGCCCACGAAGGCTTTCCGGGACACCTTTACCAGAATGTAATGATGAATACTTCCGACCTGCCAAAAATCCGACATCTTTTGAATTATCCGGGTTACAGTGAGGGCTGGGCTACTTATGTTGAAATGCTTTCTTATCATTACGCAGGTCTGGATGAGGACTTGGCTACCGCTTTGGAATTGAATCAGTCACTCACATTGAGTCTGTATGCGACTTTGGATATGGGGATTCACTATTCGGGATGGGATGTGGAAAAGGCAAAAGGCTTTCTTGCTGACTACGGAATCAAGAAAGACTCCACCGTCAAAGATATTTATGAATATATCGTAGGCGAGCCGGCAAACTACCTGAAATATTATATCGGTTATCTGGAATTTTTGGAATTACGCGATTATGCTAAGAATGCACTCGGCGATGATTACACCGATAAGACATTTCATGAGGCTGTGATGCGGATCGGCCCTGCGCCGTTTGATATTATCGAGGAATATTTACTGGATTATATGAAAAAAGGTTCTTGATTTATAAAGAGTTAACCATAAAAAGCGGGAAGCAGTCAAAACGACTGCTTCCCGTAATTTGTGCTTCGAGATGTTTTTATGCTCTTTAACCTCTTAAAGTAACGCCTGATAAACATCACGTTTTGAGATTCCTCTGTCCTTTGCAACCAGCTTCATCGCCTCTTTACGGGAAATGCCTTTTTGTTCGTAAACCTGCATATGCTCCTCTAAAGAGAGGCTTTCCCATTCTTTTTTTCTCTCTTCTTCCACTTCTTCTTTTGTCTTACCCTCGATTACTAAGACATATTCTCCGCGGGGTTCTTTGTCTTTATAGTGTTCTAAGACTTCATCTATTGTCGTTCTATGTCCCTCTTCATATTTCTTTGTCAATTCTCTGCAAAGTGTGATTCTGCGATTGCCGAGGCAGGAGGACAACTCCTCTAATGTCTTTATCAGATGATGCGGTGCTTCATATATGATAATGGTTCTCGTCTCTCTTTGCAATTCCTCTAAGACTCGTTTCCGCTCTTTTTTATCTTTTGGCAAAAATGCTTCGAATGCGAATCTCCTGGTGGAAAGCCCCGACATCGTTAATGCGGTAATACATGCCGCCGCTCCCGGCAGGGAGGTCACTTCAATTCCCGCTTCATACGCAATCTTTACCAATTCTTCTCCCGGATCGGAAATGCCCGGTGTTCCCGCGTCGGTAATCAGTGCAATGTTGACACCCTCCTGCATTTTTTGAACGAGTTGATGTGCCTTTTCTATTTTGTTAAATTCATGATAGCTGGTCATCGGCGTTTTGATTTCATAGTGGTTTAACAGCTTGATCGAATTTCTGGTATCCTCCGCCGCTATCAAATCCACTTCCTCTAATGTCCGCAGCACCCGCAGCGTAATATCTTCCAGATTTCCTATCGGTGTCGCACATAAATACAGTTTTCCTGCCATTCTTTTTCCCGCTTTCTTTTAATATCCGTAGATGTCATATATCTCGGGTGTGTACACACCCTGTTTTTCATAGACAATCAGTGGTTTTTCCACCGTGATCCTTGATTTTCCGTCTTTTAAGCCTTCTATCAAAACCATGTTCGGCTCTTTGTCCGCATAGGGGTGTACCAGACGCATCCTCTTTGGCTCAATACGGTATTGTGTCATTTTCACGAAAATCTCTGCCAGACGAAACGGGCGGTGTACCATGTAAAAACGTCCGTGCGTCTTTAGCAACCGGCTGCTCTCCCTTAAAATATCATCCAGATCGCACAATATCTCATGTCTTGCGATCGTCATTGCCTCCGCGTCATTTTTCAGACCGTGATTTCCGATCATATACGGCGGATTTGTTGTAATAACATCAAAAGAAGATGCTCCGAATCTTGCGGAAGCATCTTTGATATCTCCGGTTACAATGTCTATCTTTTCTTCAAGATGATTGAGTGCGACACTTCTTCTTGCCATGTCGGCACTCTCTTCTTGTATCTCTAATCCTGTAAAATGAGCGCCTTCGGTCTTTGCCTCCAGCAGAATCGGAATAATGCCTGTTCCGGTTCCCAGATCCAGAACCGACTCACCCTTTTTTATTTTGGTAAACCCGCTTAAAAGCACCGCGTCCATACCAAAACAGAATTTTTGCGGGTTTTGGATAATCTGATAACCGTTTCTCTGCAAATCGTCAATCCGCTCATTTTCTGATAAATTATTTGGTGTCATCTAATTTGGATTTTCCTTCCCGGTCTTCTAATGCTTTTAACTCTGCCATCTCTTCTTTGGAAATACGCACATCTTTACGGCGTTTTGGCTTGAACTTTAGCTCGTCCACACGATATTCACGGATTTCTTTTTCGTCATTTACTTCTACGATGACTTTGACAAGCTGGCGAAGTACGGATACGCTCTGTACTTCTCCCTTTAATCCCTCAACGGTTGTCACGTAATCCCCTACATTCGGTAATCTGGAATTTAAGTCCTCATAGGTTTCCTGCTCGTTTTTCAGACAGCACATCAATCTTCCGCAAACACCCGATATTTTAGTCGGATTTAAAGAAAGATTCTGTTCCTTTGCCATCTTGATGGATACCGGTGCAAACTCCGAGAGATAACTGCTGCAACAAAGCTCTCTTCCGCAGATTCCGATACCTCCCAGTATCTTCGTCTCGTCTCTTACTCCGATCTGGCGAAGCTCAATTCTTGTACGGAATACTGCTGCCAGATCTTTTACCAGCTCACGGAAATCGATTCTTCCATCTGCGGTAAAGTAAAATAAGAGTTTATTGTTATCAAAGGTATATTCTGCTTCGACTAATTTCATATGCAGTTTATGCTTTTTGATTTTTTCCAGACAAATCTGAAATGCTTCTTGTTCTTTTTCTTTATTCTTTGCCTCGGTCTTTTCGTCGGCAGGCGTTGCGATACGGATAACCGGTTTTAACGGCTGGATCACACCCTCCTCAGATATTTCTTTTGGTGCAATCATGACGGTTCCGTACTCGACACCTCTTGCGGTCTCTACGATAACATGCGTTCCCGTCTCCATCTTTAAGTTTTTCGGATCAAAATAATAGATCTTTCCTGCTTTGCGAAATCTAACTCCTACTACTTTTATCATCTTTTCTAATTCTCCTTTATGGTCAGCAACAGCAGCTCTATGACTAATTCAAAGTTGACATTTGCCTTTAACCTTGTCTTTGCTTTCTCCAGTGCTTCTAAGATTTCCTCGATTCCCTCATAGGAACTTTTGCTTGCACTCTTTTTAATATCGTATACTTCATCTTTAAATACAAGATGGTTAATGTCTGCTGTCGCTTTATATAATAACACATCCCGATACCAGATCATCATGATATCGAAATAATCGTTTATTTCAAGTTTGTATTCACTGATCTGTTTTACAGCCTCCATCATCTCATACAGATCAATCTCTGTAAGACGGCGGATCAGCTGTATTGCTGAATTTTTTATCTCATTGAAGGATTCCGAGCTTGCAAGCTGAATTGCTTTTCCGACATTTCCCTGTGCAAATGCAACACAGACATCTGCCTGATAATCCGGAACCTGATATTGGCTCATAAGGTGTTTTTTGATCAGCTCATTCGGAACAACCTTGATGTTTAAGGTGATACATCTGGATAAAATCGTCGGCAAAAATGCTTCTGCATTTGTTGTGAGCAGAAGGATTACCACGTAAGCAGGCGGTTCTTCTATCGTTTTTAACAACGCATTTTGTGCCTGCACATTCATCTTTTCCGCTTCGTCGATAATATAAATCTTGTACGGACTGCTGTATGGTTTGATCTCTACATCCTCTTTTACCTGTTTCCGAATATCGTCTACCGATATGGTGTTTGGCTTCTCATGGGATACATAGATAATATCCGGCTGGTTTCTGTTTATCGCCTGTTTGCAGGAATGACATTCCATACATCCCTCAACTCCGTGTTTTTCACATTGCAGTGCCATAGCAAATGCTTCTGCCAACATCTTCTTACCGGAATAGTCCGGTCCGTTTATAATATAAGCATGCGAAACTTTTCCTGCCTGTATTGCATTCTGCATATGCTCCTTTATCTGATTGTGACCGATAATATCTTGAAATCCTGCCATATACTCTCCTTATGTAGAGATGTCGATAAGCAATCCTCGAATCTCTCCTACTTTGTTTAATACGTTAATGTTGTCTTTTTCGTCTTTTACCAATTCTTCTGCCAGTTCGTCTAAATTCTTGTCTACCAGCCTTACGATTCCGTAAACCCGGTGTCTGCCCCGCCTGTCTAAGAAATTCTCCCTCGAAAACTTATGGGAACGATTGACAACTTCATTCATGAATTCTTTTACTAACGAGCGATACCTTTTCATATCGCGAATATCCATATGCTCTGACAGCCGCTTTCCCTGTTCGTCTATCTCTTTCATCAGACCGTTTAACTTTTCCTGCAGCTCGGACTCCTCGATCCTGCTGGTTAAGGTAAACTTAAAATCTCCGTCTGCCTGCTCTTTCGGAGCTGTCGCTTCTACGGAGCTGACCGGTGTCATCTCATTAATTTTCATATCCATACGGCTCACCTCATCTTTGTGCTATCCGATACAGGACTGAATATAATTTACCAATTCCTGCTTTGTGTGTTCCAATGTGTCGTTTACAAATCTTTTGTTAATTCCTGCCGCCGCCAGTTTCTCTTCTGAAAAATCTGCCTCATCCGCAAGAAATCTGCGGCATAGTTCCGCGTATTTCGGCTGTTCCTGCTGTCTTTCACGGTTCAATGCCCTCTGTAAACGAATACCATCCTCTACTTCTATATATATCGGCACTAAATGTTCTTCTCCGTAGTATGCCTTTAACTTCTGGTACGCTTCCAGCGTTCCTATCATCAGATAGTTCTTCTTTGTAAAATCCATCTGCTCGTCATCCACGGTAAGATATTTCCAGACACCGTGTACCGTGTCATATGCTCTTATCTCGATGACTTTTCCCGCTGCTTCTAATTCCGCCACCCTCTGCTCCGTGACAAAATGATATTCAACACCTTCCGTTTCGCCCTCCCGGATCGGTCTTGTCGTATATGGAACAATCACATCAAATTTTAATTCTGCTTGAAGCATCTGATATAAGGTGTCTTTGCCGGATGAACTTTTTCCCATCACACAAAATAATTTTCCCATTATTTTCCCTCTGATTTCTTTTCTTTTGCTAAGCAGCCGATTATATTAAGTATAATATAGGTTTTAAGAAATGACAATGTTTATCCTGTCATTTCTCTCTCCGCATAAGCCGTGAAGATTCAATTTCTTCTCTTTGCTTTCTTTTAGCTTTTCGATTACTTCTTTGCTGATCTTCTCTCCCGGAACAAGAATCGGAATGCCCGGCGGGTAAAGAAATACGAAGTCTTTTGCGGTTTCGCCGACAGCTTCGCTCAGCGGTACTTCTCTTTGTTTTTGTCTGTCTACCTCGTATATCGAAAAAATCTGTTCCCGGTTTCCGTAGAGTGTTTCCATAAATTGTATGTTCTCTTGTGTTTTTTTCACATCAAGCCTTGCATCAATTTCTTTTAATGCCGCGGCAAGCCTTGCATACGCTGCTTCATCATCCATAATGCTTGTCATTGCCAACACATAATACGCCGATGACATTTCCAGCTCCAACCCATACTCCTGCCTTAACTTTTGCATAAGGTCCTCTCCCGAAAGATTCGTCTCTCCTGTCTCAATGACAATTTTTGACAGGTCTGCATCATACGCACCCTGGCTCAACATTTCCTCTTTTGTGATAACGTGGAGATGTTTTAAATCTGAGACTTCTTCTCGAAACTGCTGCATTTTTCTTTTATATGCCTCAAAAAGTTCCTTTCCCCTTGACTCTAACAGGCGGTTGCAGGCGTCCATAGATGCCATCAACACATAAGAGGGAGACGAGGTCTGATAAATACTTAAATATTTTTCTATCTCACTAAGAGGTATCCGATCACTTGCCACATGAAGAACTGCACTCTGCGTCAGCACCGGCAGCGTCTTATGCAGGCTTTGTATGACAATGTCCGCTCCGTTTTGTACCGCACTTTTGGGAAAACCTTCACAAAGTCCGAAATGTGCTCCGTGCGCCTCGTCTACGATCAGTGGGATATTTCTTTTATGGACAATCTTGGCTATCGTCTGAATGTCGGATACGACTCCGTCATATGTCGGGGAAGTGAGAAAAACCGCTTTTATCTGCGGATTGTTTTCTAATGCTTTTTGGACATCCCCGGGTGCGATGGCGGATTGGATTCCCTGTTTTGTGATTTTCGGATAAATGTACTCTGCTTCTAACTCCCGTAAAAAAACCGCATTATATGCTGATTTATGAGAATTTCTCGCCATTAGGATCGTTTCTTTCTTTTGTGTGGCGGCACTGATCGCGGTAAGGATTCCCGCAGTACTTCCGTTTACAAGAAAAAAACTCCTCTTTGCATGATGAAGTCTTGCTGTCCGCTCCTGTGCCTGTTTGATGATCCCTTCTGCATGATGAAGGTTGTCAAAGTCGTCTATCTCTGTAATATCCAGAGAAAAAACGTCTGCTATTCCCTGCATTTTCCGCTTGTGTCCGGGCATATGAAAGCGCACGTGATTTTTTTCAACTATTCTTTTAAGAGCGTTATTTAAAGCTTCCAATTTATCTTTGTCTTTTTGCGAAGAGTTAACCAAGCTTTGTTTCTCGTAAGTTTGAAAAGCTATATCCGCCATATCGCCATGAGTTTCTTGTTTTAGCGCTTCGTAAGTTTCGTTTCCGC
>CAKRJK010000010.1 GCA_934351705.1 uncultured Lachnospiraceae bacterium | reverse complement strand
CATTAAAGCCGACAAGCGGCCGTGTGGTAGTGGATAAGCGAAAAGTACAATTACTGACGCTTGGAACGGGATTTGACATGGAGCTTACCGCAAAGGAGAATGTCTATCTGAACGGTTCGATCATCGGCTACTCCAAAGAATTTCTGGACGAGCATTATAATGATATCGTCGAGTTTGCGGAATTGCAGGATTTTATGGAGGAGAAGGTCAAAAACTTTTCCAGCGGTATGGTCAGCAGGCTAGGATTTGCGATTGCAACGGCAGGAGATGCCGCGGAGATTCTGATTCTTGATGAGGTTCTCTCTGTGGGAGATGAATTTTTCAGAAAGAAGAGTTTAAAACGTATTAAGGAAATGATACACGGCGGCAGTACGGTGCTGATGGTTTCACACGGCATGGACACGATTCTGGACAACTGTACCAAGTGCGTATGGATTGAGAAGGGCAAGCTCAGGATGATGGGTAAGCCACAGGTGGTGTGTGAGGCGTACAGAAGGCTGAATGATGAGTAAAGTGAGATAGACAGTAAATATGGGTATATGAGGAGTTAAAAGAGATGGGCAAACAGAAAGATGCTTTGTATAACTGGGCAGTCAGAAAGAATGAAAATGTGAAAAATGAATATGAACGATATGTCATGGAACATACAACAGAGCATTATGAAAATAGATTTAAGCATTGGAAAATGTTGTGGAAATTAAATTGGCATTACAGGGTGAAGAAAAAAAGCGAACCAATGTTGTACTTTGACAATGTACTTGCAAATACAGATTCCAATGTCAATATCCGATCGGAGGAGAAGAAAAAGGCAGAACCGGAGCCAAAGCCAAAGCGAAATCCGTTGTTTGCGTATGCGGACGGACCGGAATCCGAGGCATTTGACAGAATTTCTCCACAACACCTCGTAAGAAGATTACTGGAATTTGATGTTGTTTCGTTTGATATTTTTGACACGTTGATTTTGAGACCGTTTTCAAAACCAACCGATATGTTTTATCTGTTAGAACAAAAATTTGAACAACAGCAATTTCGTAATATCCGAATACAGGCAGAGAGACATGCCAGAGAACTCTCTATCATGAAACGGGGAAACAGAGAGATTACAATCGATGAGATTTACACAGAAGTGGAAAAGGAAACAGGTATTTCAAAGGAAGTTGGAATCAGAACGGAATTTGAAATGGAAAAGGAACTCTGTTTTGCCAATCCATATATGAAAAGAGTGTTTGATATATTAAAAAGTCATCAAAAAACAGTCTATGTAACCTCCGATATGTATCTGCCAAAGGCAATGATGGAACAATTATTGGAAAGCTGTGGTTACAGCGGATTTGCGGATGTGATCGTATCCTGCGATTACAATGTAAACAAACATGAAGGCGGACTGTACAAAGTATT
This sequence comes from uncultured Lachnospiraceae bacterium, assembly GCA_934351705.1. GTDB lineage: Bacteria > Bacillota > Clostridia > Lachnospirales > Lachnospiraceae > Maccoyibacter. Next base: position 12,461 of record CAKRJK010000010.1, on the reverse strand, counting down.
GCTGCAAAAGACAAAGGGAAAAACCCTGATTCATGTCGGGGATAATTACAATGCCGATATTGTGATGGCGAAGAAGCATAAGATTGAGACCGCGTTTTACAAAGGTGTCAATGCGGTGGGAGGAGAGTATCGTGCAGACGGTATGTCTGAACTGGTAGGCTCCGGATACGCGGGAATTATCAATGCACGTTTACACTGCGGATTGAAAAAGTATCCGGTTTATTATGAGTATGGATATGTGTATGGTGGTATCTATGTATTGGGATACTGCAATTACATTGCCAATTTTGTAAAAAATCATAATATTGATAAGGTATTATTTGTATCCCGTGACGGGGATATTTACAGTCGTATTTTTAACATGGTACATAAAGATATTGACAATGAATATGTATATTGGTCCAGAATAACAAATATCAAAGCAACCGTCACAAAGGACAGACATGCTTTTTTAAACAGACTGCTGGACGGAAAAATAGCCAACAACGTAGATGTTACCGTATCCTCCTTGTTTGTTTCGGCAGGAATAGAACCGCTCACAAAATATTTAAAGGAATACCACCTTCGTCCTGAGGAATATTTATCACAAAACAACAAGTTAATGATCAGAGATTTGTTGATAGAGCATTATGATGAAATTATTGCAATCTACAAAGAGGACAGCCGCAGGTTAGAAGAATACTATAAAGCGGTAGTCGGAACAGCCGAGAAAGTATTGATCGTAGATGTTGGCTGGACGGGAAGCAATGTTATCGGACTTTCCGATATGTTGGAAAAAGAATGGAAACTCTGTAAAAGAGCATATGGAATCATGGCGGCAAGCAATGGTTGGAATCATGCCGTGACGACACAGTATGATGATACTGCACAGATACAGCCGTATCTTTTTGGCAGAGTGTATAACAGAGCACATTATGACGGATTTGTAAATAATCATAAACGTGCGGGTCATGTGCTTTTTGAGATTATGACACAGTCTCCAACGCCTTCTTTTGTGGGGATTTCTGAAAAAGAGGGATTTGAATTTGATGTGCCGGAAGTAGAAAACTATGCCATGATACGGGAAATACACCGGGGTGCGGCGGATTTTGTGAAAGATTATACCAAAAGGTTTGGTGCTTACAGAATCATGATGAATATTTCGGGATATGATGCATATTGTCCATTCCGTAAGGTATATAGGGATTTATCTTATTACAAAGAGTTCTTTTCTGAATTTGTATTTACGACATCTGTTTTTTCGGATCAGGAGACACAGACAATAGAAACGCTGGGAGAATTTCTGGAGAAGAAAGGGTTATAGGAGGAAAGCGAGAAATGATTATTTACCATGCAGCAAGTTTTTATCAGTTGCTTACTTGTATTGTGCATTGTGAAACGCAGATTGATGAAAAGAAAGTTTTGATATTAGGAAAAAATGTGTTGTCTGTTTTAAACAGTACGAGAGAATTAGAAAATATATTTGACGAGTGTATTTCTATCAATATAAGTTTTGGATTGTCAGACGCTTTACCGGATACAGATGCTCTCGATGATTACTTTACAGACATATTTTCAACCAATAACATTGTGATTGATGAACAGACAGAGATCTATGTAGGTGGTGCTCAGTTTAATTTTGGGTTCTATCTTGCAAAGGAACAGATTCCGTTTTACTTTATGGAAGAGGCTTGCGGATTGATTTCACAGAATGAGCATATCAAAAAAATAGACAGAAACAGAGCGTGCTATGATATTTTGGAAGAGTATGGATTGTATGATGCAAGCAATCCGTGTATCAAAGGAATCGTCTGCAATGTCAAGGAACAGGAGCCGGGATTTACGAGGGAGAATCTGATCCATTTTGATACCTTAAAGGAATTATCAGATTTTGATGAGACACAGAGAAAAAGCATTCTTAAAGTGTTTACGGACATAGAGCAGATCGACCTTGCAAAAGACACAGCGGTAGTGCTTACCCAGCATTATGCGAATCTTGATATGATGACTTATGAAAGACAGGCGTTGTTGTACGGAGTGGTCTTTGATTATTTTTTGAAAGGCAAACATATTCTGCTCAAGAAGCATCCTTATGATTTTATGGCATATGACATTATTTATCCGCAGACAGAACAGATAAAAGAGCGGTTTCCGTCCGAATTTTTACCATTTATTTTTCAACATTCGCCGGAGCTGATCGCGACGATTTCTTCTACCGGAATCAAAAGTTTAAGAAGTGTGGCACCTGACTGTATGGAGTTTGACTTTGATTTTGAAGAATTTTTTGAACCGATACACAAAGCATATTTTGCATTGGAATTGATCGCAAAGCAGGAGAATATCAAAAAGATATATACCGCCGGAGTGAATACGGCAATGCTGCAAAATTTGTGCAAATACAGCGTAAGAAATGCCGGGAATATTCAGATTATACCGATAAAGGATATCAATGATGTGGAACAAGGTTCGGTCATCATCGTTGACAGGGTAGAAAAAAGTGTTTTTGGTGATTGGAACATAGAAGATATTGCAGAATATCTGACCAAAAAGTGTCCGGCAAAAGAAATTTTTTGTCTGAATTCCAAACAAGATTATGTGTTTCATAAATCGAACGATGAGACGATATGGAATCATGTAATTCCGATGGAAATCAAAAAGAACAATCTGGATGAACTGCGGGATTCGGAACTGTATGATGATTTTGAAACAGAGACATTATATTTGTTTACCAGAGACAAGGAGATAAGAAAGATGGCAGTAGAGTTTGAGCAGGCAAGAACGCTTGATAATTTGCAGATAGAGGTAAGGACAGGAGGATTTTCAACACAGGAGCAGTTGCGGATTTCTGTGATGGAGGGAATCGTAGATGCAACCGAACGAAGATTGCAGCATTATATAAGACGATGTAAAGAATTAGAACAAGAGGTAGAACAACTAAGAAAGTAAGTGGTGATTATGAAGATAGTAGGTGTAATTCCGGCAAGGTACGGTTCTTCAAGATTTGAGGGAAAGCCTTTGGCGGATATTTTTGGAAAACCTATGATTTGGTGGACTTATCATAGAGTATTACAGGTAAAAGAACTGGACGAGGTGTATGTCGCCACAGATGACGAGCGGATTCGCGAGGTTTGTCAGACATATGATATGAATGTCGTGATGACATCAAAAGAGCATCCGACACATGTTCATCGTATTCAGGAATTTTCACAGTCGGTGGATGCGGATCTGTATGTATGTGTGTGCGGAGATGAACCGATTATTGACGAAAAGATTATTCCGAATGTAATTCCAAAAGAGATCAAAAGTGATATGTTTGTTTCTGCATTAATGCGTGAAATAACAGATCCGACAGAAGTGATTGATCCGGCAAAAATTAAAATCGAAACGAAGGAAAACGGATGTGCATTGACGCTATCCAGAGCACCGATACCGTTCCCGTATAAAAGTCTGGAATTTAAATACAAAAAAATTATCGGTGTAGAATGCTATAATAAAAAAGCATTGGATTTCTTTGTTCATACGGAGAAAGGTCCGTTGGAGCGGGTAGAAGATGTCACCTTGTTGAGATATTTGGAGCATGGAGCGGATATTCAATTTTCACTGGTATCCTCTTACGAACTGGCGGTAGATACACCAAAGGATTTGGAACGGGTGAAAAAATACATGGAGGATAATAATATACGATGAGATATGATAATTCTATGTGTTGTATTACGGATACGGTAAACGGTGTCATCAATCTGGCAAACAGATATTTTACGAATATAGGACAGGTATCAAAAACAAGGGTTACGGTAGAAGCACCTGTTTTGTTTTATTCCAATAATCCGGCGGGCGGAGAAATATCCGCAAATGAGATCGGGGCATTTACTTTTTTTAATTACAATCCCGATATAAGAGGGGTTGAGAGGATAGGCAGATTTTGTTCCATAGCACAGAATGTCGTTATCGGAATCGGAGGACACAGTACAACAGCATTATCACATCATCAAATATTTGAAGTACCGCAGTTTTGGGCAGAGCCGTTCTGGGATTATGATGAGGAATGGGTTGCCGGGAATTACAGAAAAAACTTAGAGATAGAGCCGAAGAGAAAGAAGTGCGGAAGCATAGGAAATGACGTATGGATAGGGTGTAACAGCGTGATATTGAGAGGTGTCAGTATCGGAGACGGAGCAGTTGTGGCAGCAGGTTCGGTCGTGACGAAAGATGTTCCGCCATATAGCATTGTGGCGGGAACGCCCGCAAAAGTGATACGTCGGCGTTTTTCCGATGAGGTGATCGAACGATTGCAAAAGACGCAGTGGTGGAATTACGGACCGAACGTATTAAAAGGACTGAATATATCTGAACCGGAAAAATGTCTTGATGAATTGGAAAAACGTATCCAAGACGGATTTCCGCTCTATGTTTCAGATAAATTTGAATTCGATGCTAAGAGTCAGACCATAACAAAAATACATAAACAAGACGGAAAAAGAGAACAGATATACAAGTTCTGACAGGATATAGATAAAGGAGCAATCCGATGAGTAATATGAATATTTTAGATTGTACGTTAAGAGATGGCGGTTATGTAAACAACTGGAGATTCGGAAATGAGCGGATGAAGGCGATTTTTGATAACCTTACGAATGCAGGCATTGACTATATAGAAATCGGTTTTTTGGATGAAAGAGAAGTTTATGATGAAAATAGAAGTATCCAGCCGAATACACAGTGCTATGACGAGATATACAAAGGCTGTAAAAAGAAACAGTCGTTAGTTTTTGCAATGATTGATTACGGAACCTGCGGTATTGATAACATCGGATTATGTGAGGATAGTTTTATTGACGGCATCCGTGTCATCTTTAAAAAACCGAATGCCCAAAAAGCTGTGGCATTTGCAAAAGAGCTGATGGATAAAGGCTATAAGGTTTGTCTGCAAATGGTGTCTATTACATCGTATTCCGATAGTGATGTTCTTGAATTTGCAGAAAAGGTCAATCAACTGAATCCTTTTGCGGTTTCCATTGTAGATACTTACGGTCTGCTTCACGCAAAAGACGTGAAACATTATTTTGAATTGTTAAATCATAATTTAAATGAAGAGATTGTATTAGGGTATCATGCTCACAATAATTTTCAGTTAGCATACGCAAACACCATAGAGATCGCACAGGAGAAGGTAAAAAGAAACTTGATTGTGGATGCTACGATTTACGGTATGGGAAAAAGTGCAGGCAATGCTCCGTTGGAACTGGTTGTAATGTATTATAACCGGGAGTTTGGCGAACGGTATGATATTAATCCGATCTTAGAGGCGATTGATATACATATTTTGAAAATATACAGTAAAAAGTATTGGGGTTACAATCTGCAATTTTATCTTTCGGCATCTAACGATTGTCATCCGCGTTATGTAGAATATCTGTTGGAAAAGAAAACGGTTACGGTGAAAGACATCAATCTGATTATTGGTTTGATTCCCGAACCGAATAAGCTGGATTATAATGAAAAGATCATTGAACAGTTATATTTAGAGTATCAGAATAACGCAAGGGGAGAGTATAAGGACGAAACAACAGAGTTTTTTGGAGAAATCTCTAAAAGAAAGCTATTGTTGTTAGGACCGGGAAAGACAGTGCTCACTCATCAGGAAAAAATACATGCATATATAGAGCAGGAAAAGCCGATTGTGATAGCCGTCAATTTTTGCCCTAAGCATATCAAATGTGATTACATTTGTATCAGTAATGCAAAAAGATATGATATGATTGTCTATGAATATCAGCAGAAAGCCGACAACACAAAGCTGGTTGTTACAAACAATGTTTTGAAACATAAGAATGAGTACGACTATGTCCTGAGTTATCATAAATTGTTAGATGACAATGAAAATATTTGTGATAATGCGTTGATCATGATGTTAAACGGAATGGCCGACCACGGAATCAAAGAAGTGATGCTTGCCGGGTTTGACGGATTCTCTGAGAAGGGGATCAGCAGCTATTACAGCGAGTATTTGGAATTATCGGATGATTATCAACGTCTTATAAAAATCAACAAAAGTATTAAGGAGAGGATTCAGGTATTGGAAAAGCCAATCAAGATAGATTTTCTTACGCCATCCCTGTATCGTGAAGAGGATGAACCGATATAAATGTGTTATTTTTGACTTGGACGGAACCATTATAGACAGTTCAAGCGGAATAAGAAAAAGTATAGAAGAGACAATCAAAGTATTAAATTTTTCACAGATGGATGAAGCAGAATTGGAGTCTTGCATAGGTCCGCCAATACAGGATTCATTTAGAAGAATTTATCATTTGAATGAAAAAGATGCAAATGATGCGGCGGCTGTATTTAGAGAGTACTACAAAGAAAAGTATTTGTATGATGCAGAAGTCTATCAGGGAATGAAGGAGTTGTTAAAACAACTTCGCAGTCATGGCATTTTAACGATGATTGCTACTTATAAACGGGAAGATTACACGATGAAGCTTCTTGAAAAATTTGACTTATTAAAGCTGTTTGATTATGTCAAGGGTTCTGATTTCGAGGGAAAATTAAAAAAAGCAGATATTATAAACCTGTGTATGGAACAGAGTCAATGCAGCAAAAATGAAATTGTCATGGTAGGAGATACAAGTCATGACAGTGGGGCGGCTTGCGAAGTCGGACTTGATTTTATTGCGGTCACCTACGGCTTTGGATTTCAAGCAAACAGCAATGTAAAAGGTGCAATTTGCACAGTTGATAGTGTACAGGAACTAAGCGATTATTTCGGAAAAAACATATGAACCTAAAACTCACAACCTACAACCTATTAGTCAACCGAATACCGGGCATTCAGCAGAGATACAAAAAGAAGCGAAACCATGCACACGGAATCAGCCGTGTGGGAGTGTGGTGCTATCTGCTGGGCTTAAACATATCCTATTATGTTTTCCGCAACCGAAAATTGGGCAGCGTGGAAAAGTATCCGTATTACGAGGAGAAAGAACTTTACACAAAGGCGAGCGAGTCGTCTGTGTCCAAATTAGAGACACCGGAAAGCTATGCAGATAAGCTCGCAAAATATGATGTCATTTCCTTTGATGTGTTTGATACGTTGGTGCTACGGCCTTTTTCCTCACCGACAGATTTGTTTTTTGTTCTGGGTGAAAAATTAGGGTATCTGGATTTTGAGAATATCCGCAGGGAAATGGAATGGAAAACCAGACAAAGAAAGTACCGCTCAGAACGTCATTATGAGGTCACGATAGAAGAAATCTATAAGACGATGGAGGAAGAAGCGGGAGTGCCGCAGACAGTCAGCGGGCAGGAGGTTGCTCTGGAGACGGAGTTTTGCTTTGCCAATCCGTATATGCTGCGAGTGGTAGAGGAATTGCGAAAAAGAAACAAACGACTGGTGCTTACCTCCGATATGTATTTGAGAGCCGAGCAGATCAAAGGAATTTTAAGGAATTGCGGATATCAGGACTTTGATGCAATCTATGTCTCCTGCGAGTATAGAAAATCAAAAAACGAGGGAACGCTTTTTGAGGAGGTCAAAAAACAGGAAGGCAGTAACAAGACGTTTATTCACGTGGGCGATCATTATCTGTCCGATGTAAAAAATCCAAAAGAACATGGTTTTGAAACGTGTCATTATGTCAATGTGAATGCGGTGGGAATGCCGTACCGGGCAGAAGATATGTCTGCGATGATCGGAAGCGCATACCGGGGACTGGTGAATGCACACATACATAACGGGCTGGAGCAGTTTAGTAAAGCCTATGAGTATGGATATATTTACGGCGGATTGTTTGTGTTGGGATATTGTCGGTTTATTCATGAACAGGTGCGGCAAAGAGAGATTCAAAAGATTCTTTTCCTTGCCAGAGACGGATATGTTTTAAAGCAGGTTTATGAATTTTTGTATCCAAATGAAAAAACGGAATATGTTTACTGGTCAAGGCTTGCGGCAACCAAGATGACCTCGGACTATTTCAAATATGATTATTTCAGACGGTTTTTACATCATAAGGTCAATCAGAATTATTCGATAAAAGAGATAATGCATTCGATGGAGTTGTCGGATATGTCGGAGGCAATGTGTAAAACGCTGGGAATAGGTGAGCAAAGCGAACTGACCGACCGCAATGTCAAAAAGGTAAAGGAATACCTGATACAGCACTGGCAGGAGGTATCAGAGCATTATAAAGAACAGAATACTGCCGGAGAACACTATTTCAAAGAGCGATTGGAAAATGTAAAAAAAGCGGCAATCGTGGACATCGGCTGGGCAGGCAGCGGAGCAATTACATTGGATTATCTGATCAATCAGAAGTGGAAGCTGGACTGTGAAATCACGGGAATTGTGGCAGGCAGCAATACTTGTCACAATCCGGAGATGAATGCAAGCGAGCCGCAGTTACAGTCACAAAAACTGGTAAGTTATCTGTATTCGCAGAGAGAAAACCGCGATTTATGGAAGTTCCACAATCCAAATAAGGAACATAATCTATACTGGGAAATGCTGTTGGATGCACCGCACGGAAGTCTGCGGGGATTTTATCTGAATGAAAACGGGGAAGTATATTGCAAATTTAAAGAGTATCAAAAACAACCGTTGGCAGAGGAAATTCAGCAGGGTATTTTAGACTTTGCAAGAGATTATCAGAAACATTTCGGAACATATGAGATGTTCCGAAATATATCAGGGCGTGATGCCTATGCACCTATGCTTTTAGCTTTGCAGGATACGAATAGAAAGTTGGTAGAGAGCATGCGTGAGGTTATGGATGATGCAAATCTGACTTAGGAAATAGCCTACATGACAGCCGTCCCTGGCAGAGAGGATTATTATGAACACAAGGCAGCGTAGAACAATCGGAATGGGAATTATGAATGCAATCCTGTTACTCGGTATTGCAGCTCTTTTCCTATGGTTATATTTGTTCGGATTTCAGGGGGTTCCAAAGCAGGTATCCCTGTTTCAGAATATCTTGATCTACGGAATTATCTATGTGTTTATCGCATATCGGTTTGAACTTTACCGAATCGGAAATATCAGGCTTTTGGATGTGGTGTTTGGTATGTTTTTTTTAACGGTCGGAACCAACATCCTGTTTTGTCTGCAATTGTGGATTGCACTCGGTTTTCAGGGGGATATGAGAATCTGGCGGATGATTATAAGTTCCGGCATTCAATTTCTTGTGGGTTCTGTTCTTGGTTATCTGACGAATCGTTTGTATTTAAAAATGGTACCGAGAAAAGAACTGGTGGCGGTCATAGGAGGGAGACCGGAGGATACGCTTCTTTGGAATCAAAGAGACTTAAATCCGAATTATAAAGTCATTGGGATTATGCAGGTCACAGAGAATGCGGATGAGATTGTTGCAGCGGGGAAAAAATGCGACGGTCTTCTTCTGGGCGATCTGCCGGTGCATGAGAGAAACATTTTGCTGAGAAAAAGTTTTCATGAGGGAATCCGCATTTTTTATATGATGAAGATAGCGGATATTCTGGTGCAGAATGCTACGCGATATAAGATATATGACCAGATCTTTCTGATGGATAAAAATCAGGGATTGGATATGGGACAGCGTATCCGAAAACGTATTTTTGATGTAGTGGTGTCCGCAATTTTACTTATTTTATTGTCACCGCTGTGTCTGGTGATAGCAATTCTGATCAAACATGAGGACAAAGGAGCAATTTTTTATAAACAACCGAGAATCACAAAAAACGGAAAAGAATTTATGATTTACAAATTCCGCAGTATGTGTGAAAATGCAGAACAGGACGGACCGCGTCTTGCACAAAAAGAGGATATTCGGATCACAAAAGTCGGAAAAGTGATTCGGAATCTGCATTTTGATGAGATTCCTCAGTTGTGGAATGTATTAAAAGGCGATATGTCATTGGTAGGTCCGAGACCGGAAAGACAGATTTTTATTGATGAGTACACGGAAGTGCTGCCGGAATTTGAAAGCCGTTTGAAAGTAAAGGCGGGAGTGACCGGATATGCACAGGTTTACGGAAAATACAACAGTAATCCATATGATAAATTAAAGATGGATTTAATTTACATCACACATTACTCTATTTTCCTGGATATTCGATTGTTGATTCAGACGGTGCGTATCCTTTTCCAGAAAGAAAGTGCAGAGGGAGCAGTCTATGATATGATGAATGCTTTGCCAAAGGATAAGGAGCAGCCATATGAACGATAAGAAGATATTGATATTAACTGCGGTGGGCGGTTTTGCGACGCAGTTTGAATTAGAAAATATTAGGATTTTACAAGAGATGGGGTATACGGTCTATCACGCGAGTAACTTGGAAAACCCGTTTTATCCGTTACACCGGGAATTGCTGGAGCAGATGGGAGTGCGTCTGTATCACGTGGATATTGCCAAGTCTCCGTACAAAGTTTTTACAAATCTGAGAGCATATCGGGAGTTAAAAAAACTGATCGAGAGAGAGCGGATCGAAGTCATTCATTGTCACAATCCCGTTGGCGGTTTGTTGGGACGAATGTTGGGATTTCGTTATGAAAAACAGGGGATGCGGGTGATTTACACGGCACACGGTTTTCATTTTTACAAAGGAGCACCGCTAAAAAACAAATTGTTTTTTTATCCGGTCGAGAGAGTCATGGCGAGAGCAACCGATGTGTTGATTACGATCAACCGGGAAGATTACGCGAATGCAAAGAAAATGCATTTAAAACCGGGTGGCAGGGTTTATCGGATACCGGGAGTCGGAATCAGACGGGAACGGGTTTGTGAGTTGCAGGGTGCGGGCGAAAAGACTCGTGAACAATTCAAAATTCCGACACAAGCATTTCATATGGTATCGGTGGGAGAGTTAAACAAGAATAAAAATCATACGGTTGTCATACAGGCAATTTCCGCATTAAACAGAAATGACATTTATTATACAATCTGTGGCGAAGGAGATCAAAAGCAGAAGTTACGGCAAATGATACAAGAGTTCGGATTGCAAAAGCAGGTATTTCTCGTGGGTTATCAGGAGAGGGTAGCTCCTTATCTGCAAAGTGCGGATGTGTTTGTATTTCCGTCCGTTCGCGAGGGATTGGGAATGGCAGCCCTAGAGGGGATGGCGATGGGACTTCCTGTCATTGCGGCAAAAAACCGCGGAACGGTGGAATATGTACGAGACGGAAAAAACGGTTATTTCTGTTCGTGGAACCGTAGGAAAGATTTTGAAAACGCAATTATGAAATTGTATGAGAATCCGAACATGTGCAAAAAAATGGGAGAGGCGGCAAGAAAGACGGCAACCCATTTTACTCTCGAAGAAACCACAAAAAAAATGCGTGCAATCTATCAAGAATTATTAAATGAGGAATAAATAAATGAAAGTCAGCGTGATTATGGGCGTTTATCATGAAAAGAATATGGTACAGGTGCAAAGAGCAGTAGAGTCCATCCTAAACCAGACATGGACAGACTTGGAGTTTCTTATCTTTCAGGACGGTTATGACGAGAGAACGTCAAAATTATTGCAAAAGCTGGAGAAAGAGGATTCCAGAATCCTCTTGATGGGAGAAAATCAAAATCACGGACTGGCATATGCATTAAACCGTTGTATTGAGGTGGCAGACGGTGAGTACATTGTAAGGATGGACGCGGACGATATTGCACACACAGAGCGGCTGAGAAAGCAAATACAATTCTTAGAAAAGCATAAGGAGTATGATTTTGTAGGATGCAATGCAAGGTTAATTGATAAAAACGGAGTTTGGGGAGAACGGAAAATGCCGCTCATTCCAAATAAAAAAGACTTTTTACCGTACTCGCCGTATGTACATCCGTCTGTCGTATTCCGAAGCGGAGTGTTAAAGGCAAGCGGAGGCTATCCCGAGTCGGAGGATACCAAACGGCTTGAGGATTATGAATTTTTTATGCGGCTGCACGCACAGGGAGTCAGAGGATACAATTTGCAGGAGTGTCTGCTGTATTATCGTGAGGATCGAAGGGCGTACAAAAAGAAAAAATACCGTTATCGGATTTTAGAATGCAGAGTACGTTACCGGGGATTTCAAAAGTTACAGATTCACGGAATTAAGAAATGGATTTACATAGCAAAACCGTTGGTGGTAGGATTGATTCCGGCATGGGCGCTGGAAAAAGCAAAAATGCGAAAAGGCAAGTGGGAATTACAAAATGGAAAGAAAGTCAAAACTGTCTGAGTACAAAAAAATATTAAAAAGAGACCAAGAACTGTTTCTGATGGCGGAACAGGAATACCGCAGTTGTGAAAAAAAGCAGATTGCCGAGCGGACAACCTGTTACATTCTTGCACCTATGGTCTACTGTTTTTCGGGATGGGTATTAAAACGGGCAGAGGAAGAGGGCATCAAAAGGCTGTATTTTTTATCCAGGGACGGATGGCAGTTTTACCATGCCGCAAAAGAGCTTTGCCGTGAGTGGCAGCTGACGGTGGAATGCAGATATCTGGAATGCTCAAGATATTCTATGCGG
>CAKRJK010000009.1 GCA_934351705.1 uncultured Lachnospiraceae bacterium | reverse complement strand
TGCCAAGGCAAAAGCAGATGCCATCATCGCACAGGCGCAGATTAAAACGGACGAGCTTGTAAGCGAGCATCAGATCATGCAGCAGGCATATGCACAGGCGAACGAAGTTGTCATGATCGCGACAAAGCAGGCACAGGAGATTTTGGATAATGCAACCAACGATGCAAACAATATCCGCATGGGAGCAATCTCTTATACAGACGGGATGTTAAAGAGTTTAGAGGAGAGCGTTGTCCATGCCATTGATACGTCAAAGGCAAGAAGCGACAGCCTGTTAAATACCTTGCAGGGATTTTTGGATGTGATCACCGCAAACAGAGCAGAGTTAGCACCGGAGCAGATGATTGCGCAGCCTGAGGAAGAGGAAAGCACACAGGAGAGTGCAGAGGCAAAAGAGCAGGAGTCTGAGGAGTCCAAGCCGGAAGTCAATGCAGATATGATGTAAGTCAAACTCAGAGTGCGAACGTCACAAAGAGGAGACTGACAAGCAGCGTTGCGAATGAGTAAATGCTTTTATCAACGAGATAGCGTCGGATGGAGAGCGTGGTATCGGAAATCATCGCATTTGTCTGTGCCAGACCGCACAGTCCGCCAAATGCGGTAAAGGTAGTACACAAAAGGAACATAAGCGGTTTGTTTAAGTGGCAGGAACCGAGATAAGAGATTCCGTTTGTGATTTCCAAAATGCCGTTGATAAACAGACAACATTTCGGAAACAACAAAGAAAGTCGTTTTAACGGTTCACAGAGAATCGAAAACAACACAATATACCCGCAGAGTTTGAGCAGGGTTTCAAAACCGTTCATAATGCCGGCATCAATGATTTTAAAGGTAATTTGAGATCTTGGTGCCTCATTTTTTTTGGAGAATGTCTTTTGCGGCAGTTTCCGCAGGCGAAAAGAACCGATGAGCAACGGAGGCAGATAAATGCAGACCAGAGCCGGAATCATCAGGGCATCATTTTTTAAAGTCTGGTGAACGATATAACCGGTAATAAAGATCGGACTGATGTTGTTGCACATGGACAGGAGGATTGCCGCCTCTTTCCCGGAAAGCTTTTTTGAGAAGAAAAGTTGTGCGACGATGCTGCTTCCGAGAGGAAACCCGAACAAAAAACCCGCAATCAGCGGATAAACACCGTTTGGGGATACCGGGATCACTTTTTTTAGGGCAGGATAGAGAATCCGGCTGAAAAAACGCAGATTGTCGGATTCCACCAGAATATAAGAAATGATCGTAAACGGAAGAAGGGCGGGCAGAACACGCTCATACCAGAGGAGCAGTCCGTTTTTGACACCCTCCATTCCGTGAACGGGATCTGTCAGCATAAAGCATAGTATAAAAATAAATGTAACGGTTAAGTATGATTTTTTCATGATTCAATATATTAAAAATAAGAACAAGATATGATAAGGAGAGCAGAAAATGAGCGTTTTAGAAGGAAGACAACCGGAAAAAGTATTTCACTATTTTGAGGAGATTGCGGCAAGTCCGCACGGTTCCTATCACACAAAGGCAATCAGTGATTATTGTGTGGAATTTGCAAAAAAAAGAGAATTAGAGGTCTATCAGGACGCATACAATAATGTGATCATTATAAAAGAGGCAACAGCCGGTTATGAGGACGCGGAACCGATGATGATACAGGGACATCTGGATATGGTCTGCGAAAAGGAGAGCGACTGTGAGATTGATTTTGAAACGGAGGGCTTACGTCTTTATATCGACGGAGATTTTCTTCGCGCAAAAGGCACTACGCTCGGCGGAGATGACGGAATTGCGATTGCTTACGCACTGGCAATTTTGGATTCAACAGACATTGCACATCCGAGATTGGAATGTATTTTTACCGTAGATGAGGAAGTGGGAATGCTCGGCGCGGAGAAGATCGATCTGTCCATGTTAAAAGGTCATCGGATGTTAAACATTGATTCCGATGTCGAGGGCAGCTTTACGGTAGGCTGTGCGGGAGGCGTGACTGCAGAGTGCAGACTCCCGGTTTCCTATGAGGAGGCAGAGGGAATCTCCTATACGATCAAACTGAGCGGATTGCAGGGCGGTCATTCGGGAGCCGAGATTGACAAAGGACGCGCAAACGCGATCGTGGAGATCGGACGCGTGTTAAAGCGTATCGAGGACTCTGCGGAGATCGGAATCGTCAGCTTAAACGGAGGATTAAAAGATAATGCGATTCCAAGAGAGGTTCTCAGTGAAGTGCTGGTTGCCGCAGACCAGACGGCAGCTTTTGAGGCGGTCATAACACAGCTTGACGGAATCCTCAAAAAAGAATACGCTGCGAGTGACGCAGAGATTTCTTTAAGTGCAGAGTGCAACGGAGAAAAGAAAGGGCAGGTCACAGACTACCGCTCACAGACAAGAATGTTGTTTTTCCTGCGGAATATGCCAAACGGTATCTGCAATATGAGTACGGATGTGGCAGGGCTGCCGGAGACCTCCTTAAATGCAGGAATTATGAAGCTGGAAAAGGACTGCTTTTCCGTGTCCTTCTCGGTGCGGAGCAGTGTGCCGAGCAGAAAAGAAAATCTGATGGACAGATTGGATTACCTGACCGGATTTTTGGGCGGAGAGGCTGTTTTTACGGGAAGTTATCCTGCATGGGAATACAAGAGGGATTCCAAGATCCGTCCGCTGGCACAGGAGGTTTATCGCGATCTGTTTAAAAAGGAGCCGATCGTCGAGACAATCCATGCGGGCTTGGAGTGCGGCATCCTCTCAGAGAAAATACCGGATCTGGACTGCATATCTTTCGGACCGGATAACTATGATATCCACACGCCACAGGAGCGTTTATCCATCTCCTCGACAGAGCGTGTCTGGGAATTTTTAATCGAGATGTTGAAAAGAGCAAAATAATATGAAATATAAGAAATTTGCGTTGTTTCTGCTGTTGCTTTCGCTGGCAATCGCAGACAGTCTTGGAATCAGGACTTTGTTGCAGATTTCAAAAGAAAACGGAGTTTTGAATACCTATCAGGACCCCTACGATACAATTCAAAAAGAAGTAAAATATTTTCCGGTGGCTCAGTCTAAGACGGATGTCAAAAAGACGGTCACTTACGGTGACAGCTTTATGCAGGCGCGCACCTACGGAGGGGAGCGTGGTCATGAGGGGTGTGACATTATGGCGGACTATAACCACCGGGGCGTTTATCCGGTGGTGAGCGTCTGTGACGGAACACTGGAAAAGATCGGATGGCTGCCGCAGGGCGGTTACCGGATTGGCATAAGAAGTGCGAATGGTGTATACTATTATTATGCCCACATGGCAGATTATTTTAAAGAGTATCAGGAAGGAGACCGGATACGGGCGGGGGAAGTCATCGGATTTGTCGGGGATACCGGATACAGCGAAGTGGAGGGAACGACAGGCAACTTTGATGTGCATCTCCATTTCGGAATTTATCTCAATGACCAAAACGGCAGAGAATATCCGATCAATCCGTACCGGGTTCTGGAGAGTTTAGAAGAGAAAAAGCGGTGTCTGATATTTTAGGAGCAAACAATGATACGACTGGATAAATATTTAGCGGATATGGGAATCGGAACCCGCACAGAAGTCAAACAACTGATAAAAAAAGGGCAGGTCAGTGTCAACGGCACCGTCTGTAAAAAACCGGAACAAAAGGTGGAGGAGACAAAAGACCATATCGTTTTTGGGGGAGCAGAGATTGCTTATGAACGGTATGTCTACTATATGCTGCACAAGCCTGCCGGTTATGTGTCGGCGGTGACGGATGAACGGTATCCGACGGTGGTTTCACTCATCGATAACCCAAAAGGTTATGAACTGTTTCCGGTCGGAAGGCTGGATCTGGATACGGAGGGATTGTTGTTAATCACAAATGACGGGGCATTGGCACATGAACTGCTGAGTCCGAAAAAGCATGTAAAAAAGACCTATTACGCAAAGATTGACCGGGCGGTTACGAAGGAGGACATTCAATGCTTTCTTTTAGGTGTTGATATCGGAGATGAGAAAAAGACACTTCCGGCAGACCTTGAGATATTGGATACAAAAGCACAGGATGAGATTCTGCTCACGATCACAGAGGGACGTTATCATCAGGTGAAGCGGATGTTTGAAGCGGTTGGGAAAAAGCTGCTGTATTTAAAGAGAATGAGCATGGGGCCGCTCAAGCTGGATGAACAATTGGAAAAGGGAACATATCGTTTTTTAACAGAGGACGAGATCAGATTATTAAAGGATAGATGAGATGTTAGAACATAAAAAGGCGGTTATTTTTGATTTAGACGGAACGCTTGTGGATTCCATGTGGATGTGGAAAGAGATTGATATTGAGTTTTTATCGGCAAGGGGAATTCCTATGCCGGAAACATTGCAAAGTGAGATTGAAGGAATCAGTTTTTCGGAGACGGCGGAGTATTTTAAGAAACGTTTTTCTCTGCCGGAGAGTATAGAGGAGCTGATGAACATCTGGAATGAGATGGCACATGACAAATATTGTTATGAGATTCCGTTGAAACCGGGTGCAAAATTATTTTTGGATTTTTTGAAAGAGCAGGGAATCAAAATCGGAATCGGAACGAGCAACTCCTATGAACTGACCACAGCCGCGTTAAAGGCACACGGGTTGCTTGAGGATATTGACTGTATTATGACGGCACGTGAAGTGCCAAACGGAAAACCGAAACCGGACATTTATTTAAAGACTGCCGAAACACTGGGAGTTCTGCCGAAGGATTGTCTGGTATTTGAGGATATTCCGAACGGGATTCTTGCGGCAAAAGCGGCGGGAATGGAAGTCTGTGCCGTTGCGGATCGATTTTCGGATGATATTTTGGAAAAGAAAAGAGAACTTGCGGATTATTACATTACTTCCTATGAGGAAGTGCTACATAACACCTATGAGGATTTAAGATGAGTAACGGATTTTTACCGCTGTGCGCGGAGGATATGAAAGAACGGGGAATCAAACAGTTTGACTTTGTCTATGTGATCGGGGATGCCTATGTGGATCATCCCTCTTTCGGACATGCCATTATCAGCCGCATTCTTGAGGCAAACGGTTACAGTGTCGGAATGATCTCGCAGCCTGACTGGAAGGACAAGCAGAGCATTAATATTTACGGAGAGCCGAGACTGGCGTTTTTGGTTGCCGCAGGCAATATGGATTCTATGGTGAATCATTATTCCGTATCCAAAAAACGCAGGGCAAACGATGCGTTTACACCGGGCGGTGTGATGGGAAAAAGACCGGACTATGCAACGATCACCTACTGCAACCTGATTCGTCAGACCTATAAAAAGACACCGATTTTGATCGGTGGAATCGAGGCGAGTCTCCGCAGACTGGCACATTATGATTACTGGTCAAATTCGTTAAAGCGTTCGATTTTGTTGGATTCCGGGGCAGACCTTTTGTTGTACGGAATGGGAGAGAAGAGTATTGTTGAGGCAGCGGATGCCTTAGACAGCGGTCTTGCCGTAAAGGATATCACTTTTATTGACGGAACAGTCTATAAGACCAGAAAAAAAGAGGATATTTACGACGCGATTTTTCTGCCGGACTACAATGAGTTAAAAGCAGATAAGAAAAACTACGCAAAAAGTTTTTACACACAGTACTTAAATACCGATCCGTTTGTGGCAAAGCGTCTCGCGGAGAGCTATGACAACAAGACCTATGTGGTGCAGAACCCACCGGCAAAGCCGCTTTCCACTTCCGAGATGGACCGGGTTTACGCGTTGCCGTATATGCGGACTTATCATCCTTCGTATGAAGAACTCGGAGGTGTTCCCGCAATCTCGGAGGTAAAATTCAGTCTCGTGAGCAATCGCGGTTGTTACGGAGGCTGCAGTTTTTGTGCATTGACGTTTCATCAGGGAAGGATTATTCAGACGAGAAGTCACGAGTCGATTTTAAATGAGGCAAAGCAGATGGTATGGGAGAAGGATTTCAAGGGTTACATCCATGATGTCGGAGGACCGACAGCGAATTTCCGTGCGCCTGCCTGTGACAAACAGTTGACAAAGGGTGCATGCCCGAATAAACAATGTCTGTTTCCAAAGCCGTGTGCCAATCTAAAGGTCGACCACAAAGATTATTTAAAGCTGCTGCGAAAGCTGAGGGAACTCCCGAATGTTAAAAAGGTCTTTATCCGTTCGGGAATCCGCTTTGATTATGTGATGGCGGATTCGGACAACACGTTTTTACGAGAACTTTGTGAGCATCATGTATCGGGGCAGTTAAAAGTGGCACCGGAGCATATTTCAGATGAAGTGCTTTCCATGATGGGAAAACCGGAGGTATCCGTTTATCGCAGTTTTGTAAAAGCATACAATAAGATGAATGAACAGATTGGGAAAAAGCAGTATCTCGTTCCGTATCTGATGTCCTCACATCCGGGTTCTACCCTAAAAGAAGCGGTGGAGCTGGCGGAATTTTTGCGTGACATCGGGTATATGCCGGAGCAGGTGCAGGATTTTTATCCGACACCGTCTACTATCTCAACCTGTATGTATTATACCGGAGTAGATCCACGGACTATGAAGCCTGTCTACGTGGCGACGAATCCACACGAAAAGGCAATGCAAAGAGCATTGATCCAGTATCGCAATCCAAAGAATTACGATCTGGTCTGTGAGGCTTTGAAAAAAGCGGGGAGAACCGATCTGATCGGCTTTGATAAGAAATGCCTGATCCGTCCGAAAGGAAAGTATCCGCAGCAAAAGACAAAGGCGACCGATACCGACAGACAAAAAAATAAGAAAAAGACCATCCGGAATGTTCATAAAAAGAAGAAAAAGTAAGAGCGGAGAACGATTGGAATATGAGAGAGATCACAGTAAAAGAAAATGAGGCAGGACAGCGTTTAGACAAGCTGCTCGGCAAGATATTAAAAGAAGCACCAAGCAGCTTTCTGTACAAAATGCTCCGCAAAAAGAATATCGTACTCAACGGAAAAAAGGCAACCGGTTCGGAAAAGACTGTCGTGGGCGATGTCATTCGGTTTTTCTTATCGGATGAGACGTTTGATAAGTTTGCGGGTGCTCAGACGACAGAGATTTTGCAGGACATACCCAAGATACAATTGGAAATTCTGTACGAAACCGAGGATATTCTGATTTTTGACAAGCCTGCGGGGATGTTATCGCAGAAAGCGAAGCCGGACGATATTTCCGCTAACGAATACGTTTTGCAATACTTATTAAATAAAGGTTTAATAAAGAAAGAGGATTTGAACACCTTTAAACCGTCTGTGTGCAACCGTTTAGACCGCAATACATCGGGACTTTTGATCGCGGGAAAAACACTCAAAGGTTCACAGCAGATGAGCAGGGCGTTAAAAGAAAGAACCATTCAAAAGTATTATCTCTGTCTTGTAAAAGGTGTGATCACAAAGCCTTCCAATATCAAAGGTTATCTGATCAAGGATGAAAAGGCTAACCGCGTGAGCATCGGCAGGACGGAAATGCCGGGAGCAAAATATATTGAGACAGAGTATCAGCCGTTGGAACAGCGGGAGGATACCACTTTATTACAAGTACATTTAATAACCGGACGCTCTCATCAGATTCGGGCTCATCTGGCAAGTATCGGACATCCGATTGTCGGGGATGCCAAGTACGGAGACTGTGCTTTAAATCGGGAATATGCAAAAAAAGGCGTGAAAAGACAGCTTTTACACGCATACAGACTGGTGCTAGAGGACGGAACGGAGATTAAGACAAACATACCAGAGGATTTTTTATAGAGGAGGGATACACATGAACATTTATCTGTTAAGACACGGTGAGACAAATGCAAACAAAGAGGGAAGGATTCAGGGAAGAGTAGATATTCCTTTGAATGAATACGGAATCGAACTCGCCTGCATAACACGCGACGGAGTCAGAAAAGAAGGCATTGTGTTTGATAAAATTTACAGCAGTCCGCTGATCCGTGCGGTACAGACGGCAACGATCGTCAAGGGCGATATGGAGCTGCACCAGATAACGTTAGATGACCGCATCGTGGAGATGGGATTTGGAAAATGCGAAAGTATGTTGATTCGTGACATCAAAGAAAACGATGAGAATATCAATATCCGCCGTTGTTTTACGGCACCGAGCCAATACATTGCAAAAGACGGTGCGGAATCTTACGAGGAGATTTTGGCGAGAGCAAAAGATTTTCTGGAGAACGAGATCAAACCGTTGGAGGGAAAATACGAAAATGTGCTTGTAGTCTGCCACGGAGCAATGATTCGTGCCTTGCTGCTTGCCGTAAACGGATGGGACATTGACCGTTATTGGGAGATTCATCAGCCAAACTGTTGCATGAACCGGCTCACCTTAGAGGACGGAGAGTTTGCAATTTCTTATATAGAAAAGATTTATTATGAGGCAGATGTGACAGCGAAAGGAATCTTATAATGCCGACATGGAATTCGAGAGGGCTTCGCGGCTCTACCTTTGAAGAATTTATCAATCGAACCAATGAAAAGTATCTGGAGAACGGGCTTGCCCTGATTCAGAAGGTACCGACTCCGATCACGCCGATCAATATTGACAAGGAGACCAGACACATTACGCTGGCGTATTTTGACCAGAAGAGTACCGTGGATTATATCGGAGTGGTACAGGGAATACCGGTCTGCTTTGATGCAAAGGAGTGTCACACCGATACCTTTCCGCTCGCCAATATCCATCCCCACCAGGTGGAGTTTATGCGGGAGTTTGAACGACAAAACGGTATGGCATTCTTTCTGATCTTTTTTACACATAAAGATGAGTTCTACTATCTGCGCTTTGAAAAGCTGTCGGAATTCTGGAAACGAATGGAAGACGGCGGAAGAAAGAGCTTTCGCTATGAAGAATTGGAAAAAGACTTCTTTTTTCACGGCAAGGGCGGAGTGCTGGTGCCTTATCTGGACGGAATCCAAAAGGATCTTGATATCAGGGATTGACTTTTTTTGGAATTTATCATATAATATACAAAATTTATTGTAGTATCAAAGTAGCACGTTACCACGATAAAGTAACGGAAAACAAAATTTGGAGGAGAAGTCATGAGAAAAGGATTGCTGCACACCCCGGAGGGTGTTCGTGACATTTATAACGGAGAATGCGAGCGAAAGCTGAGGATACAGGAAGATTTACACAGAACTTTGTTGTCGTTCGGTTATCATACGATACAGACACCGACATTTGAATTTTTTGATGTATTTAATCGCGAGATCGGAAGTATTGCGTCTAAGGAGTTGTACAAATTCTTTGACAGAGAGGGGAATACGCTGGTGCTAAGACCGGATATTACGCCGTCGATCGCAAGGGCGGTTGCCATGTATTTTGGAGAGGAAACAATGCCTCTGCGTCTTTGTTATATGGGTAATATTTTTATCAATCACAGCAGCTATCAGGGCAGGTTCAAAGAGTCCACACAGCTTGGTGCGGAGCTGATCGGTGATAAGTCGATCGAGGCGGACGCGGAAATCCTTGCGATGGCGGTAGAATCCATGAAACAGGCGGGATTAAAAGAATTTCAGATTAGTGTCGGTCATGCGGAGTTTTTCAAAGGACTTTCGGATGCGGCAGGACTTTCGGAGGAACAGGAGGAAGAACTGCGGGAACTGATTGAAAATAAGAATTTCTTCGGTGTGGAGGAAGTGATTGCAAAACTTCCGATGGAAGAGGAACTGAGAACCCTATTCGGGCTTTTGGGCGGATTTTATAACAGTCCGGCACAGTTTGCCGACGCAAAGCAGATTGCGGCAAAATATGAGCGGGTAGCCGCTGCGTTAGAGCATTTGACAAAATTACATGAAGTCTTAAAAAGCTATGAGGTAGAACAGTATATTTCCTATGAGATCGGTGCGATCAGCAACTATCATTACTATACGGGAATTATCTTTGCGGGATATACCTACGGAAGCGGTGAACCGGTGGTCAAGGGCGGACGTTATGACAAACTGCTTAAATATTTCGGAAAAGACGCACCGTCGATCGGTTTTGCAATCGCATTAGACCAGCTGCTTGCGGCAGTCAACCGCCAAAAAGAAAAAACAGAGATCGAAAAATCAAATGAACTTTTAATATATGATAAAAACAACCAAAAACAGGCAATTCAACTAGCAAAAGAACTTCGTGCAAAAGGAGTTTATGTAGAACTTCAAAAAAAGGATGAAGCGTATCAAAAAGAGGATTATGAAGCTTACGCAAAGCGGATGGGAATTGCAAAAGTCACTTTTATGGAGGGAGAGTAGCATGGAAGAGAATCGTTATTTGACGTTTGCCCTCGGAAAAGGCAGACTTGCAAATCAGACTTTGGAGACTTTTGAAAAAATCGGAATCACCTGCGAGGAGATGAAAGATAAAAAGACCAGAAAATTGATTTTTGTCAATGAAGAATACAAGATGCGGTTTTTCCTTGCAAAGGGACCGGATGTGCCGACTTATGTGGAGTACGGTGCGGCAGACATCGGGATTGTCGGTAAAGACACCATTTTAGAAGAGGGAAGAAACATTTATGAGGTTCTTGATCTGGGCTTCGGAAAGTGCAGGATGTGTGTCTGTGGACCGAAAGAGGCAAAAGAACTTTTACAGCACAGAGAACAGATTCGTGTGGCGACCAAATATCCGAAGATTGCAAAAGATTACTTTTATAATAAAAAACATCAGACCGTTGAGATTATCAAGTTAAACGGTTCGATCGAACTGGCACCGATCGTAGGACTTTCCGAAGTGATCGTCGACATTGTGGAGACGGGTTCCACATTAAGGGAAAACGGCTTGGATGTATTAGAGGAAGTTACGGATTTATCCGCGCGTATGGTCGTGAACCAGGTCAGCATGAAAATGGAGAACGAACGTATCACAAAGTTAATTGCAGATTTAAAATCTGTCTTAAACAGTTAGGAAGTGGCATATGAGAATATTAGAATTGACAGAAGAGACAAAAAACAATATCTTGGAAAACCTCTTAAAAAGAAGCCCGAACAGCTACGGAGAATTTGAGGGAAGAGTCAATGCGATCATCGAAGAGGTTCGCACCAAAAAGGACAAGGCAGTCTTTGCTTACACAGAGCGTTTTGATGGAGCAAAAATCAACCGCACCAACATTCAGGTGACGGAGCAGGAGATTCAAAAAGCCTATGAAGAGGTTCAGCCTGAACTTTTGGATGTCATCCGCAAGGCATTGGTCAACATCCGTACCTATCATGAAAAACAAAAACAGTACAGCTGGTTTGATTCGGAGGAAAACGGCATTATGCTCGGACAGAAGGTGACAGCACTTCAAAAGGTAGGTGTCTATGTGCCGGGAGGAAAAGCGGTTTATCCTTCCAGCGTTCTGATGAATGTCGTTCCGGCAAAGGTAGCGGGAGTAGACGAGATCATCATGACAACGCCGCCCGATAAAAACGGAGAAATCTGTGCGTCGACATTGGTTGCTGCAAAAGAGGCAGGCGTTGACAGAATCTATAAAGTCGGCGGAGCACAGGCAATCGCCGCACTCGCTTTCGGAACACCGAGTATCCCGAAGGTGGATAAGATTGTAGGTCCGGGAAACATCTATGTAGCACTTGCAAAAAAAGCAGTGTTCGGTCATGTGAGCATTGATTCCATCGCGGGACCGAGTGAGATTCTGGTGCTGGCAGATGAAACGGCAAATCCGACCTATGTAGCGGCAGATCTGCTTTCACAGGCAGAGCATGACGAGATGGCGTCGGCAATTCTGGTGACGACCAGCCGTACTCTGGCAGAAGAAGTAGAAAAAGAGATTACAAGATTTTTAAAGAAACTCTCCAGAAGAGAGATTATTGAAAAGTCATTGGAGAATTACGGATATATTCTGGTAGCTGAGGACGAAAAACAGGCAATCGAAACCGCAAATGAAATTGCCTCCGAGCATTTAGAGATTGTGATGAAAAATCCGTTTGAAGTCATGACAAAGATTCGCAATGCGGGTGCAATCTTCCTGGGAGAATACAGCTCCGAGCCGCTCGGCGACTATTTTGCGGGACCGAACCATGTTCTGCCGACAAACGGAACAGCCAAATTTTTCTCACCGCTCGGAGTGGATGATTTTATCAAAAAATCCAGTATTATCTCATATTCCAAAGAGGCGTTGGAGTCCGTTTATAAGGATATTGTACAATTTGCGGAATGTGAACGGTTGACGGCGCACGCAAATTCGATTAAAGTAAGATTTGAAGAGACATAGAGAGGACGCTGAATTATGGAACAAAATCGCATTGCATCAGAACGAAGAACAACAAAGGAGACCGATATAGACCTGAAGTTGAATTTGGACGGAACAGGAAAATATCAGGTGGACACCGGGATTGGTTTTTTCAATCATATGCTTGAGGGATTTTCCAGACACGGATTTTTTGATCTGGAAGTCTCGGTAAAAGGGGATTTACAAGTAGATTCCCACCATACGATTGAGGATACCGGTATTGTACTCGGCACGGCAATCAGAGAAGCCCTTTTGGACAAAGCGGGGATAAGAAGATACGGAAGTTGTATTCTGCCGATGGACGAGACGCTGGTTCTTTGTGCATTGGATTTGTCCGGGCGTCCTTACTTTTCTTTTGAAGGAGAATTTACAACAGACAAAGTCGGTGATATGGATACGGAGATGGTGCGTGAGTTCTTTTATGCCATTTCTTATGCGGCGGGGATGAACCTGCACTTGAAGATTTTGGATGGAGGAAATAATCACCATATGATAGAAGCATTGTTCAAGGCATTTGCGAAGGCATTGGATGAGGCAACCGTCAAAGATCCGAGAATTACGGATATATTATCCACGAAAGGCAGTTTATAACAAGATGAGAGAACACAAAAATTTAGTTGCAACTTTATATTTAAAAAACGGAAGGGCTGTTAAGAGTATTGACAATCCCGAAGAGTTGGAGGATACAAAGAACCTTGTCAAACTCTATAACGACAGCGGTATTGATAAAATATTAATTTATGATTTATCAAATGAGGATGAAGAACATGAGTTAAACATCCATACAATCAAAGAGTTGAACCGTCTGCTTGAGATTCCGCTTTGCGCAGGTGGAAATATCAAGCGTTTAGAGGATGTTAAGAAGTTAATTTACGCAGGATGTAAAGAGGTAATCTTAAACGGTTCCAAGCCGTCTACGGCAGAACTGGCACTGGAGGCAAGCAAACGTTTCGGAAAAGAAAAAATCATTATTTCCCTAAAAAACGTAGATTACATTTTTAAAAACCAGTCCGTGTTACAGGAGAGCGTTCATGAGATTCTGGTGATGAACCAGCAGATTTTGGATTCCGTGGAGAATTTGACGGATATCAGCTATCTGGTGGAGCAGAACGACATGGATATGGAGAAGCTGGTTACGTTATTAAAGAGAGAGAATGTCCGGGGAATCTGCGGAGAATTTATCAATGATTCCGGCACAGACATTATGAAGTTAAAGACAGAGCTTTCAAGCTTTGGTATTAAGATGGACAATTTCGATCCGGCATTAAAGTGGGAAGATTTAAAGAAAAATTCCGACGGATTGGTGCCTGTCATCGTACAGGATTACACGACGAATGATGTCCTGATGTGTGCATACATGAACGAGGAGGCTTATAATACAACATTAAGCTGCGGAAAGATGACCTATTACAGCCGCAGCAGACAGGAGCTTTGGACAAAGGGATTGACCTCAGGTCACATCCAATATGTCAAGGAGCTGGTTGCCGATTGTGATTATGATACGATTTTGGCAAAAGTATCCCAGGTGGGTGTGGCATGCCATACGGGAAGCCCGTCCTGCTTCTTCCGCGAGATTGTCAAGAAAGAGTATATTGAGAAGAATCCGTTGAAGGTTTTTGAAAGTGTTTATGCGGTAATTGAAGATCGTAAAAACAATCCGAAGGAGGGTTCATATACCAATTACCTGTTCGATAAAGGAATTGATAAGATCCTCAAAAAAGTAGGCGAAGAATGTACGGAGATTGTGATTGCGGCAAAGAATCCAGATCCGGAAGAGATTAAGTATGAGATTTCGGATTTCTTATATCATGTGATGGTTCTTATGGTAGAAAAAGGAGTGACATGGGAGGATATTACGCAGGAGTTGGCACAACGGTAAAACTGTGTGGAACTGACGCTGCCTTAACGATTCCCGGCACTGCCTGTC